>JBFGHF010000357.1:0-4954 GCA_041578355.1 Acidobacteriota bacterium | reverse complement strand
TTGGATGTGCTGCTGGCGCTTGCCGAGACGGCCCACCGAAACGGCTACAAACGTCCGCGACTGGACGATGGCACTCAACTCGAGATCGAGGGTGGCCGCCATCCCGTACTGGAAAGACAGGGCGACGACCCGTTCGTGGCCAACGATCTGGTTTGCGACACCGAGGATTCGCAGTTGCTCATCCTCACCGGGCCCAACATGGGAGGCAAGTCGACCTACCTGCGCCAGAACGCTTTGATCGTCCTGCTGGCGCAAATGGGATCCTTCGTACCCGCGGATCGAGCTCGCGTCGGTCTGGTCGATCGCATCTACACCCGGGTCGGGGCGAGCGACAATCTGGCGCGGGGACGCTCCACTTTCATGGTCGAAATGATCGAGACCGCCAACATTCTCAACACGGCCACTCCGCGCAGCTTGATCCTGCTCGACGAGGTGGGTCGAGGCACGGCCACTTTCGACGGACTCTCCCTGGCTTGGTCGATCGCCGAATACCTCGCCAACGAGCCCGGCCGCCGCGCTCGCACGCTCTTCGCAACGCACTATCAGGAGCTCACCCAACTGGAGCGGATCTACCGGGGAGTGCGCAATTACTGCGTCAGCGTCCGTGAGTCGGGAGGGCGAATCATGTTTTTCCACAAGGTTCGCCCCGGTGTGGCCAGCAAGAGCTACGGCATCGAGGTTGCACGGTTGGCCGGACTCCCTCAACCCGTTCTCAACCGGGCTCGCGAAATCCTGGGACGTCTGGAACGGAAGGAAATCAACGTCTCGGGCCGACGGCGATCCTCATCCACGCACGACGTGATCGAAGAGCTGCAACCCGCGCTCTTCTAGGCTCTGAAAAAGTCCGCGTCGCGGCCCTCCATGCAGCATGAGTGCGGGCCGATCAACACCCATGTCGACACCGAGCCGGGTTTGACAGCGGCCGGCGAGCCGTGAGGTCGGTTGAGATAACCAGGAACCCACGAGGCGGCGAGGCGGCGCTCCCTACCCTGTGCAACTTTTCTCGCATCGGAACCGTAAGGAACAGAAGCGGAAGGGGGAAACGCAACCATCGAAGCCACGCCCGGGCAAAACCCGATCCAGAACCGGCGTCGACCGCACCCGTACATGTGCGCCTTCACCTGCGCCGTCTTCGCGTTGGCGATCGGCCTGCGCGCCCAATCAATCGATCTTTCTGGCGCTTATCCAATCATGGACGAGGCCTTTCAGGCCGAGCTGGAGCGTTTCGAAATGCCGGGAGGTGCGTTGGCCGTGGTGGTCGGCCGCAACCTCGAACACCTTCGAGGATTCGGCTACTCCGACCTGGCAGCGAAGATCGAAGTCGATCCGGAGACGACGCTCTTTTATCTGGCATCGCTGACGAAACCCTTCACCGCGCTTAGTGTCTTGCAGTCGGTCGAAAGAGGGCTTCTCGACCTGGAGACGGACGTCAACGAATATCTGCCCTCGTTTCGCCTTCCCGACGACTATCGGGAACCGATCACGCTTCATCACCTGCTCACCCACACGGCCGGTCTGGACGATCGCAATATCGGCTACGTGGCCCGCAGCTCCGAAAGCGTGATTCCCCTGGAGCGTTATCTGGCGGAGACCCTTCTCCGGCGGGTCATCGAACCTGGGAGAGTGATCACTTACTCCAACCACGGTTACGGCCTGGCGGGCCATCTGGTTGAATTGACGAGCGGTCTGTCCTTTGCCGACTATCTGGAACAACGGGTATTCAATCCGTTGGGCATGACGCGGAGTACTGCAGATCCCCTGGGCGATTCGAGATTCGCCTCGCAAGCTGCCGTTGCCTATTTCTACAACGCACTCCAAGACCGCTTGGAGGCGCACCGGCTGGGCTATCGTAATTTGCCACCGGCAGGCAGCATCAGCGCGACGGCGTCCGACATGGCCCGCTTCCTTTTGTTTCACCTGAACGAAGGCGTGGTCGAGGGCGTCAGAATCGCCGAGGCCGAGACCGTAAGGCGCCTCCAGGGCCGCCAGTTCGGCCATCACCCCGCCCTGCCCGGCATGGCTTACGGGTTTTGGGAAATGAGCTACAAGGGTCGGCGCTATCTTTCGCACGAAGGAGGGTTTGTCGGAGCTGCAGCGCTGATAAGCCTCTTTCCGGAGCTGGGCGTGGGAATTTTCGCCGTGGTCAACCAGAACACCCCCGCGCCGCTGCGGGCAGCGCGTAACGTGCTACTGGAACATCTCTTCCCGGGCTCCGCCGAACCTGCGCCCCCCAATGAAGCTGGGTCGAGTTCCGCCGAACGCGATCTCAGCGGGGACTACATCCTCACCCGCTACAGCCGGTATTCGATGGAAAAGCTGGCAGCATTCGATCAGACCGTTCAAGTAGACGCGCTGGCCCACGGTGCCCTGCAACTCGAAGGACGGCTGCTGGGCGGATCTTCCTGGGAACCGGCCGGAGGTCGCCTCTTTCGCGAGAAGAACGGTTCGAGAGTCCTCGCCTTCCTCGGGGATGAGGTGGGCATCACCCATTTCGCCGTCTCCCTCCCCGGCATCGGCTTCCCGGCGGCCTTTGAAAAGGCAGGCTGGAATGATTCCCCTTCGCTACATCTTCCCTTGGTTATGGCGGCGACGGTCCTGTTCATCAGCTGCTTCACACTCTGGCCGATCTGGGGTGTTTGGACTCGTTTTCGCAGCAAGCGGAAAGGAAGGGCTTCGCGTGAGACTCCGTGGTTTGCCAGTGTCAGCGCAGCGACTTTCGGCATCCTCTTCCTGGGTTTGGGGGTCGGCCTCGACGCCTATCTTGGCTCCAGCGTCTACCGCATCCAGCTGATTTACGGCATGACCAGCGAGATGGTGGCGCTGCTCTGGGTGGGAATCGTGCTTGCGGCTTTGGCCCCGCTTATGCTTCTGAGTTGTTGGCTACTCTGGAAACGCGCCGCGGGCACTCTGCTCACACGGATCTGCTACAGCGCGCTGAGCGGCGCCGCCGTCTATCTCGTCTTCTTCCTGCACAACTGGAATCTGCTCGGTTTCCGTTACTGAGGACTGGTCTTCGACCCGATCGCTATCAAGTGGCGAAGGGTGCGGATCAGCAGCATTCCGTCCGAGAGGGCGGGCGTGGCCATGCAAGCCTCGCCGACGTCGTTCTTGGCCAACTCCTCGTATTCAGGCCCGGCTTTGGCGACGAAGACTTCGCCGTCCTCGCTGGTGAAGTAGATCCTCTCCGCCGCGGCCGACGACGTGCCTGCCGTCGGTTGCGGGCGTGGAATTGGCCTGGCTGGCTTTGGGGTGCCGCTTGACCAGGGGCTTGCCTCGAAAAGCGGTTTTCCGCCAGAGTTCTCGGCCCCTTTCTCGGTCCAGCGCGATGAGCACGAATTCGTGCTCCAGCAAATCTTCAACAGGCGCCACATCGCCGTAGAGACCCGTCTTGAGCTCGGTGTCCGGACTGATGGCCGTGGTGACGAATATGCGGTCTCCCCAGATGATGGGGCTGGACGTGGCGAGTCCCGGGAGGGGCGTTTTCCAGAGCACGTTCTTTCCGGTTTCGAGGTCCCACTCCAAGGGAGGCGCTGAGCCGGCGCCGATTCCCGACGCCGCCGGCCCTCGGAAGGACGGCCAGTTCCTGCCGGGCCCGATGGGCTTGAGCCGAGCTGTTTCCACCACGCTGCGGGACGGCGGGTCGGCCGCCGATTCTTCTTCGGCATGGGGGAAGAACCAAGTCGTTTCTTCCGAGATCTGAACGGCGACTCGCTCCACCGTACCGGCACGGCCGCCGAATCGGATTCTCGAGTTCTCCATCCCGCTGATCTCGAAGAAGCCTTCATCGAGGGGCAACAAAGCTCGCGCTTCCTGTTCGCCCAGCTGAAGATGGAGCCGTTCCTCCTGTTGCCAGACCCGAGCCGTTGCGCCTTGATCGCTGCGGTAGGAGCCGACGTAGCTCTTGAGGCCAGCTGGATCGGCTGTATAGGTCGTCTTCGGCGTGTCGATCGTTTTGGCTCGGCTTTCGATGGAAGCAGCCAGCTCCTCGTCCTTCTCGGCGCGCGCCAGCTCGGCAGCTTCCAGAGCCCCCTCCCGGGTGAGTTGCCGGCTGGCCAAAGCCGACTCCAACAACTGCGAGTGGCCTTGGCGAACCGCCACCGTGAGGGCCTGGTCGGCCCCCGGACTCCCCCGGTCCAACAACAGCTTGGCCACCTGGAGGTGACTGTTCTGGAGAGCCCAATCTATGGGCGTGGCGCCGTAGAACTTGTCTTTCCGCGCAGGATCCGCCCCCGCGTCGAGGAGCAGCTTGACAACCTCCAAGTGTCCTCGGTCGCAGGCAAAAAAGAGGGCGGTGACTCCGTAGCGTGTGGCTTCGTCCACCGCACGGCCACTCCGCAGCAATTCGCTGACGCGTTGCTGGTCTCCCGCGCGGGCCGCATCGTGAAGCTCTTCCGCTCCTTGGGCGGCCGCCGGCCAGAGAGACAATGCGAGCATCCAGCAGGCGACTATCCGTGGTTTGTGCATGACGATTCCCTTTCCGTGCCTATCCCCGGCCTTCGCCGAGATCGTGCAAAAGCCGGATCAATTGATCCGCCAGGGGTTGGATGTTCCGGTCCAAGCGCTGCCAGAAGCCCATCAGTCCCGAGTTCACCGTAGAGGCGACGATTTTGGGCGTCAAGCAGGGCACACCCTCGCTGCGGGCCACGCGCAAGACGGCGGCCGTTACGCTGTCGTAGATTCGCGCCTCGGTGGATTCAAAGAGTTCGGAGCGCTGCTTGGCTTTGACGACGGGGCGCCCCAGGGTGATTCCCCTGCCTTCGATTGTCCAGCGCCCACGCAAACGATTCAACAGTGTCGCGTCGGACTCGATCAGAGGACCAGTTTCGAGCGACCACCCGGCCGGAAACACCACGTCTCCCATCTCCAGCGACAGGTCGAGCTGACCGGCGCTGCCCGTGAAGATCAGGACCTCGGGCTTGCTCCCGCGCAGTCTTTGCAGAATCGTGGGCACGCT
>JBFGHF010000356.1:0-4973 GCA_041578355.1 Acidobacteriota bacterium | reverse complement strand
TCGAGCTCCTCGTAGCTGGTGTTGCCGTCGCCGGGGCTGAGCGGCTCGATCAAGTCGCCCAGATCGAAACCGAGCTTGGCGAGCGAGTCCTTGAAGACGTAGAACTCTTTGTCGTCGCTGCTCGGCTGGCTCAGGAACTGCTGCGCTTCTGTGAGAGCGAAGCGATGCGGTTCGACCTTCCCTCTGTAGAGCTCGGCGAGTTCCACGGCGCCCAGGCTCTTGGTTTCCTTGACGGCCAGTTTCTGGGAGAGGTCGAGAGTCGCGGCCAGATTCGGCTGCAACTCGAACTCGCCCGCGGCCACTAGATCTTTGATCGGGATCAAACCGAGGGGATCGACCTGGATGTGCGTGTCGTGGACGTTTCCCCAAACCGGCTTGAAGTCGGGTTCGTCGGCCGGCGGGGGGAAGTTCCAGGACAGAATGGCGCGCGCCATGATCAGGTTGTCGCCAAAACAAAGCTTGCGCGGCGGGTCGACCTTCAGGGTGACGTCGTATTCGAGTTGCTTCGCCCCTTGGGTGCCCTCTGGGATGTTTCGGGCCGTGAAGCTGGCCAGGCCTTGGTCTTTCCAAGTGACGCCGTCGTCGAAGGACAGATAGAAGCGGACATACTCCGGGGTTCCGTCGGAGCAGATTCCCCCGCCGTAGCCACCGGGCTGTTTAATGTAAACCACCGCTTCCAGTTCTTCGAAACGAGGCCGGTAGCCGACGCATTTGATCTCCTCGTAGACCGTGTTGGAGATCACTTTCAAGACGAAATCGTCGGACGCCGGGGACAGATTCCCGAAATAGTTCGGTTTGGCCAGGATCAACTGGCGAAACCTGGAACGCTCCCTGGAATGCAGTTCCAGGCTGGCGCCCTCTTTGCTGTTTTCTTGTGCAGACATTCTCTTACCTCCGATCACATGAACTGTTTTTCGAGCCGGGAACCAAACCCGGCCCACTCGCTGCAACCCAGGTGAATTGTTGAGAGATAGTGTGAAACCGGAGGCTACCGTTTCACCGGGGGCCAAATGTGATGGCCACCGTACCCAGTACTGGCACGGGTTCTCCCTGGAGTTCAAACGGTCGGTACTTCCATTGCAGGACCGCTTCTCGGGCGGGAGTTCTGCCCGGCATCATTCTAGCTAATCGTTGTTATTGGATCTTTCATTTTCTTTCGCCTCTGTATCTGATAGCTTGCGCAGGGGGTTTCGAGGGGAGCACTTTTCAGGATCATACGCAGGGGGATTTTTCGAATCATGTCTTCAGCTTGTTTTGCCTTTTCCGACCGTCCGACTCCGGGCGCCTTCGCTCGCATTGCAACGACCTTTTTTCTGATCGGCGCCTTCCTGACGGCTCCCGGCTTCGCCCAGGTCGTCATCAACGAGATCCTGCAGAATCCCGCCGCGGTCCCTGACGGAGACGGGGAATGGTTCGAGGTTTTCAATCCCACCGGCTCGGCGATCGACATCAACGGCTGGACCATCGAAGACAACGATTTCGACAGCCATGTCATCAGCAACGGCGGTCCGCTGTTGGTACCGGCGGGCGGTTTTCTGGTGCTCGGCAACAACGGAAACTCGGCGACCAACGGCGGCGTTGCGGTCGACTACGTTTTCAGCGGCCACTTTCTGGCCAACGGAGGCGATGAGCTGGTTTTGCTGGACGGCACGATGACGGAAATCGACCGGGTGGAATGGGATGGCGGCCCCGCCTTTCCCGACCCCAACGGGGCCTCGATGTCGCTGATCTCACCCGGCCTCGACAACAATGTGGGCGCCCACTGGTGCACCGCATCGACGGCCTTCGGCGACGGGGACTTCGGAACCCCCGGGGGAGCCAACGATTGCCCTGCGCCGGACATCGTCATCAACGAGATCATGCAGAACCCGTCGGCCGTCAGCGACAGCGCCGGAGAGTGGTTCGAGGTCTTCAACCCGGGCGTCATCGATGTCGACATCAACGGCTGGACCGTCGAAGACAACGATTTCGACAGCCACACGATCGCCAACGGCGGTCCCCTGCTGGTTCCGGCCGGCGGATTTCTGGTGCTTTCCAACAATAGCGACTCGGGGACCAACGGCGGCGTCACCGTAGCCTACGAATATAGCGGCGTCTTTTTAGGCAACGGCTCCGACGAATTGGTCCTTCGCGATACATCCTCCGCCCAAGTCGACCGGGTCGAATGGGACGACGGAGCCAGCTTCCCCGATCCCAGCGGCGCCTCGATGTCGTTGATCGCCCCCTCCCTCGACAACAACATCGGCGGAAACTGGTGCACAGCCTCGACGCCTTTTACGTCTGGGGATCTGGGCACCCCGGGCGCGGTCAACGACTGTCCGATTGAGATGCTGGTGATCAATGAAATCATGCAGAACCCTTCGGCGGTCTCGGACAGCGCGGGCGAGTGGTTCGAGGTTTTCAACGCCACCGCAGCCGCGATCGATATCGACGGCTGGACGATCAAGGACGACGATTTCGACAGTCACGTAATCCTCAACGGCGGCCCCCTTCTGGTACCGGCGGGAGGCTTCCTCGTGTTGTCCAACAACGGCGACTTCGGGACCAACGGCGGCGTGACCGTCGACTACGAGTACAGCGGAGTGTTCTTGGCCAACGGCTTCGACGAACTCGTCCTCCTGGATCCGAGCATGGTGGAGGTCGACCGGGTCGAATGGGACAACGGCGCCACCTTTCCCGACCCCAACGGGGCTTCGATGTCTCTTGTCAACCCCGGCCTCGACAACAACCTCGGCGAAAACTGGTGTGAGTCATCGACCCTTTTTGGTGACGGCGATCTGGGGACCCCCGGCGCGACGAATGATTGCCCCTTCGGGCTGGTCATCAACGAGATCGACTACGATCAGCCGGGCACGGACTCGGGAGAGTTCATCGAAATCAAGAATGTGGCTTCCTCGGCCAAGGACCTGGCCGGTGTCACACTGGCTTTGATCAACGGTTTCGACGGCCTCGGTTACGACACTTTTCCGCTTCCGGCGATCGCTCTCGGTTCGGGGGATTACTTCGTGGTCTGCGAAAGCGCCGCGGACGTTCCGAATTGCGATCTGGAGGTCTTGAGCTCCATCCAGAACGGCATGCCCGACGCCGTGGCATTGATCTTCGGCGGGTTAGTCGTCGACACGGTCAGCTACGAGGGCGACACAATGGCGCCCTTCACCGAGGGGTCGGGAGTCGGACTCGAGGACTCAGGAGCTCCGGGTCAGGATTTCAAAGGGATCGGGCGGTTTCCCGACGGTAGGGACACCAACCAGAACAATGCCGACCTGATCAACACCTGTATCACGCCGGGCCGCCCCAACTCCGTGCTCGACTCCGGCTGCACCCCGACCGCCCCCAGCCTGGAGATCTACGAGGTGCAGGGCAGCGCGGCCAGTTCGCCCTTCGAAGGACAAGCGGTCGCCTTGTTGGGGGATGTGGTGACGGCGCTGGGTCTGGACGGCTTTTTCATTCAAACACCCACCGCCTCCACGGACGGAGACATCGATACCTCCGACGGAATCTTCGTATTCACGAACGCGGCCCCCACGGTGGCCGTAGGGGACCGGGTGGATGTGACCGGAAACGTGGTCGAATTCTTCGGCTTCACTGAAGTCAGCGGCTCTCCAGACGTCGCGGTGACGGGATCGAGTCCCGTGCCGGCGCCGGTCGTTTTCGATGCCGCGGTTCCCTCCCCTGACCCGACCGCGCCCAGTTGCGCGATTGAGTTTGAATGCTACGAGGGCATGCTCATCGATGTCGCCGACGGGACCGTCAGCGGCCCCAACCAGCGCTTCTTTACCGACACCGTGGCCGAGGTGCATATCACTTCCGCGCCACTTCGGACCTTTCGTGAGCCCGGCATCGTGTTTCCCGGCCTGGCGGGCCTTCCGATCTGGGACGGCAACCCCGAAGTCTTCGAGCTGGATCCGGACAAACTGGGACTGCCCAACACGATCATCCCCGCCGGTTCTTCCTTCAGCGCCAAAGGAGTTCTCGGTTTCGAGTTCGGCGGATACGAACTCTGGCCCAGCGAGCTGACCATCGATGCGGCAACGATTCCGCTCGCCGTGCCTGCCCGGGCGGCGGGTGAGATCACGGTGGCGACCCTGAATCTCTTTCGCCTCTTCGACGACGTCAACGATCCGCCCAGCATGGACGCCCAGGGCGGCACCCGGAACGATTTCGTCGTCAGCAACGCGGAGTACTTGAGGCGGCGAGCAAAATTCGCGCTTTACATCGTGGACGTCCTCGACGCCCCCGACATTCTGGCCGTCCAGGAAGCGGAGAAGATCGAAGTGCTCCAGGATCTGGCAGCCGACATCGCCCTGCTGGCGCCCGGAGTGAGCTACACGGCCTTTCTGGAGGAAGGCAACGATCCGGGAACCATCGACACGGGCTTTCTGGTTCGCAGCGGAATCATCGTCGACGGCGTGACCCAGTTGGGCAAAAGCGAGACGTTCGTCGATCCGACCGACAACTCGGTCGACATCCTTCACGACCGTCCGCCTTTGCTGCTCGACGTTCGGGTCCCGGAGGATGACGACGACTTCCTGAAAATGGCGGTCATGGCGCTGCACAATCGTTCACTCAACGGAATCGATAGTCCGAGCGATGGACCGCGAGTCCGTCAGAAACGATTCGAACAGGCACGGTCGATCGCCCTGAAAATCGGAGACCTGACCAAGAACAACAAGAACAAAAGAAAGAAAATGGTCGTGCTTGGAGACTTCAACGCCTTCCAATTCAATCCCTTTTTTGATCACTTTTTGTGTTACGATATGCTTTATTTTCGAATTCCGTACTATATACTCCATCCTCTTTTTAGGAATATCTGGTTCAAAAGCTACATATGCACCTCCTGCTTTTACTATTGCTAAAAGCTCTACAACCATCTCCATTGATCGATCCATACATATTCCTACCACCCGCTCTGCCTCGATTCCTCTATCTATCAATCTTGCTGCTTTAACATTTGCTATTCGATCTAACTTTTC
>JBFGHF010000355.1:0-4996 GCA_041578355.1 Acidobacteriota bacterium | reverse complement strand
GTCGAGTCCGTTCTCCACGATGGTTGTCGAAACCAGAACGTCGAAGCGGTAGTTGAGGAAATCGAGCATGATCTCCTCTAGGTCCTTCTCCGGCATCTGGCCGTGCCCCACGGCGATGCGAGCCTGAGGGGCGGCCCTCTTGACCATGGCGGCAATGGACTCGATGGTTTCGATGGAGTTGTGTACGAAGAAGACTTGTCCCTTCCGTTTCAGCTCGAGATCGATGGCGCTGGTGATGATATTGCTGGAGAAGGGCACCACCACTGTCTGTATCGACAGTCGATCCTTGGGAGGGGTTTCGATCACCGAGAGGTCGCGAACCCCCATCAGCGACATATTGAGGGTCCGGGGGATGGGTGTGGCCGACATGCTGAGGACATCAACCTGGGTTCTAAGCCGTTTCAACTTCTCCTTTTGGGCCACACCGAAGCGCTGCTCCTCGTCGACGATGATGAGTCCCAGTTTTCGGAAGCTGACGTCTTTGGACAAGAGCCGATGGGTGCCGATCAGTATGTCGATCAAGCCCTGTTTGTTGCGTTCCAGAATCTTCTTCTGTTCCGGTCGGGTGCGAAAGCGGCTGATCATGTCGACCCGCACGGGAAAGCCCTGAAACCGTTCCCGGAAAGTGTTCACGTGTTGGAACGCCAGCACCGTGGTGGGGGCCAGCACGGCCACCTGGAAACCATCGTTGACGGCTTTGAAGGCGGCCCGCATGGCGACTTCGGTTTTTCCGTAGCCGACGTCGCCGCAGACCAGGCGGTCCATGGGTTTCTCGGATTCCATGTCCCGTTTGACGTCCTGGATGGCGCGCATCTGGTCGGGGGTTTCGTCGTATTCGAAGGCTTCTTCGAACTCGGTCATCATTTCGTCGTCGGCCGAAAATGCATGACCTTTGGAAATCTCCCGTTTCGCGTAAAGCTTGAGCAGGTCACCGGCCAGCTTTCGCACCGAGCGGCGGATCCGCTTCTTGGTGCGTTCCCAAGATGCACCTCCCAGCCGATCCAGGCTGGGCTGGCTCATGCCTGCGCCGCTGAACTTCTGCAAAAGGTCGAGCCGATCGATCGGTACGTAGAGTTTGTCGCCGTTCTGATAGACGAGTTCTACGAACTCTTGCCCCCCCCCGTTTTGCCCGATTTTCTGCAGGCCTTGAAAACGGCCAATCCCGTGTTCGATATGGACGACATGATCCCCTTCGCGCAGATCCCGGAAATCGGAAAGAAAAGGACGGCGAACATCGGCGGAAGCGGGTGCCGGCGCCGGCGTTCCCCGAACCGGGCGCCGCTCTTCGAAGAGGTTTTCCTGGGTGAGCAGATGCAGCTTGAGGCGGGGCGAGTGGAATCCACTCGAGACATTGCCCTCGGTCACCACCAAGCGGTACTTTCGCGCCTCCGGCCAGCCTTCCCGGGTAAGATGCAGGGGCAGGTCGTATTCCCCGAAGATGTCCCGAACGCGCTCCGCCATTCCCAGCGAGTTCATCACCAGAACGGTCTGTTCATGCGCTTGACGCCACTGATCGATGTCGGCCAGCAATTCGCGGATTGCGCCGCGGTATTTCCGTTCTCTGCGGAAATCCAACGTCAGAGCCTGAGAGGCTTCCCCGAGGCCCTGTAGCCTGTAGGGGCGATGCTCCTCCACCAAGTCGAGCATTCTCTCGGCCTGGAAGAAGAGACGGTCTGGCGGCAAAACGAGTTCTCCGTCGGCGTGCAGTTCCTGGTAGCGTTGGGTCAACCGCTCCTGGAAACCGGCCAGACGAGCCGCTGATTCCTCGGCGTCCGCCCAGACCACGAAGGATTCTTGGCGCTCGGGAATGTAATCGAAAAGGCTGCTTTCGTTCTCCAGTACCAGGGGCAGAAGATACTCGTACCCGTTGAAGAGCATCCCTTCCGAAGTGAACTGTCGTTTCTCCTCCAAAGCCGGAGCAAAGCGGACTTCGCCGAAATGACGGGGCGCTTCGCGGTGCCAGCGCGCCACGTCCTCGGCGTCGATCACCTGCTCGCGCATGGGCACGATCGTGCATTCTCCAAGCAGCGAGACGGAGCGCTGGGTGGCGGAATCGAACTCTCGAATGGATTCCAGCTGATTGCCGAAGAACTCCAACCTCAAAGGTTTTTCGTGAGCGGGGGAGAAAACATCAAGAATTCCGCCCCGACTCGAGTATTCTCCCATCTCGCTGACTGCATCTTCCCGCAAATACCCGGCGGATCGGAGAAAGGAAAAGAGTGCCTCGAAGGGCCTTTCGTCCCCGATCTCCAAATGCATGCAGTGTTGGCGGAAGCGATCCGGAGAGGGCATCCGCGTGAGCAGCGAGTAGTGGGTTGTGACCAGAAATCCCCGATGACCCTGAAGCAGCCGCCAGAGGGCGAGTGAGCGCTTTTCGGCCAATTGAGGGTGAGGAGAAAGTCCGCGGTAGGGATCGGCTTCCAGACCCGGGAGCACCAGGACCTCGGCCCCACTGCCGCGCCCGAAGAACTCGAGATCGCCTGCGACCCGCTCGGCTTCGCTGTTGTCGCGGCAAAACCAGACGTAAAGGCCGGGTGTTTTCTCGAACAGGGAACAGAAGATAAAGGCGTCGTCGGAGCGATGAAGGCCCTGCAGCACCCGATTCTCGGCCACCCATTCCGCCAGCAGTTCCTCCGGATGGCGGACGGACGCACTCTCTTCAGGGGATTTTTCGGATGCTCTCGATGATGCCGGAGGTGGATTTTCCTTCTTCAAACTCAAGCGAAACCACCTCTCCTCCCCCGGCTTCGACGGTGTCGCGCCCTACGATCTGATCGGGAGGCCAGTCACCGCCTTTGGCCAGGACGTCCGGAAGCAGCTCTTGAATCAATTCAGCCGGAGTCGGACCGGAAAAGATGGTAACAAACTCGACGCACTCCAGAGCGCTCAACACCTCGGCTCTCTCGGTTTCGGGGACGACAGGCCGCCCTTCTCCTTTGAGGCCGCGCACAGAACTGTCGCTGTTGAGGCCCACCACCAAGAGATCTCCCAAGGCCCTGGCCTTCTCCAGGTAGCGAACATGCCCCACGTGCAGGAGGTCGAAGCACCCGTTGGTGAAGACCACTCGCTTCCCCACGCCGCGAAGCGAGCCAAGGACCTTCTTCAACTCGGCGACGGGAAGGATCTTCTTTTGCGCGATTCTCATGTTCGGCAGTGGGCGATGTCCGCTACTGCTCAATTGCAGAGGCCCTGGGCGTCAGTCGGAGGCGACCTTCGTCTCGCTTGCTTCGGCTAACGCGTCCCCCGGAGCAGGTTCAACCGGTTTTTCTCACCTTGATCTGGGGGGGTGTGCGTCTGACCAGTCGGAAGATCGACTCGTACTGGGGAGGCACCACGATCTGCGGAGAAACCTCGTAGGGTTCGCTTCGAATTTCCAGGTTCGAGACGTCGACAACCGCTTCAAAGCCCTTCCCGTCCAATCTCTCCGAGAAGGACACAGGCACGGTGCCTTCCAGGTCTATCTGCCTGGGTTCGAGACGGGCTTGGCTCCCTTCCGGCACCACTTTCACCGTGAGCCCCCTGATTCTGACGTTTTTCCGCTTCTCCTCGATGCCGATCCTGACAACCACCTCGGCGGAATTCTCGATTCTGAGGCGGGGATGCGCCTCGAGATCGATAAACGTGGGTTGGGCGAAGCTCTGGGAACGGCCGGCGAGGTCGATTTGATCCGTCACCGCGGTGGTGAAGGGCTCGACTTGCGACTCGGGTCCTACAACCGTGATCTGCGCCGGGCTGACCTCGATGGAGGTCACCTGGTAGCCTTCCGCGGGTTCTCCCACCACCAGGGGCTCGATGGTGGTCGTCTTGCGGCGGGTTGTTTCCAGTTTGAGCCGAATTCGAGGCGGAGTGATGCCCACCACATCGACTCCCGAAGGACGGTTGATGTTGCTGTCGTTGAGCTGGATGGACTGATCTTCGCCGGTACGGTAGGGCTTGAGGTCGACCACCACGGCCAAGTTGCGCTCGTCGAGAACCTCCGAGCCCCGGTCTGACCGCAGATCCACTTCCACGCGTCGGTCTGAATCGTTGAGCAGCACTTCGGTGCTGGGGGGAATATTGACGAATGTAATGGGCAAAACCACCCGGCCCTGGATGATCTCGCGGCTGGTCACTTGGTGCCAAACCAGGAAGGCCAGGAGCAGCGCCAATCCCTTGAGGGCGAGGTTCTTGAGAATAACCTCCCGGATCCAGTTCATACAGCTCTCCGCTGCTGCTCTGTGGAGGCCTCGTGTTCGCGAGCGGCCTGACCGATCTTGGTGAAGCCGCCGTCACTGGCGCGCTGCAGAAACCGCATCAGCCGGGGAGGGTCCAGGCTGCGGTTGATTTTTCCGCCGTGCACCGCTGAGATCTTTCCCGTCTCTTCGGAAACCACGACGGCCACGGCATCGGTTTCCTCGGTCATTCCGATCGCCGCGCGGTGCCGGGTTCCCAGTTCCTTGCTCAAATAAGGGTCAGTCGTCAGAGGCAAGAAGCAACCCGCGGCAGCGACGCGCTCGTTGGAGACGATGACGGCTCCGTCGTGTAGCGGGCCCGCGGGGTTGAAGATCGTCAAAAGCAGATCGTAGGTGGGATGTGCGTCCAACTTGATTCCGGACTCGATGTAGTTCTTGAGGCCCATCTCGCCTTCGATGACGATCAACGCCCCGATGCGCTTCGAAGCCAACGCGGATGCGGCCAGAACGATCTGTTCGAAGAGCGGCTCGGGTTGCCCGCCGCGGAACTTTCGAACAAAACGGCCTTTGCCGATCTCAGCCAAGGCCCGGCGGATCTCCGCCTGAAAAATGACGATCAGTGCAATGAAGGAAAACGGAAAGAGGTTTTCCAGCAACCACTGCACGGCCCGCAAATCGAGGAAGCGGGTTACATAGTAGAAGAGGATGACGGCGACCACGCCCAGAGTCACTTGCCAGGCCCGGGTGTCTTTGATGAGGCGCAGTCCTTGATAAAAAAGGAAAGCGATCAGGAGGATGTCGATCAGGCTGCGGACCACATTGGC
>JBFGHF010000354.1:0-5008 GCA_041578355.1 Acidobacteriota bacterium | reverse complement strand
GCTTCGAGAGGTGTGGTCGGCTGGGGCGTTTCGGCCGGGCGAGCCGGCCGCCTTGCCCTGATTGGTTGTGGGGTTCAGCCAGCTCGCTGGATGAAAGTCCGACTCTCCCCCCGGAGCATCCTGCGCCCTCACTCCAGCTTCACGGCCGTGCCGTAGACAAGCAGCTCGGCGGCCCCGGACATGATCATCGCGGTGCCGAAGCGGAGTCCCACCACGGCATCGGCCCCCAGTTCGTCGGCCTCGTCGATCATCCGGTCGAGCGCTTGCTCGCGGGCCTCGCCGGCGAGCTTGACGTATTCGTGAATCTCGCCGCCGACTATGTTGCGGAAGACGGCCAGGACGTCCTTGCCCAGGTGTCTGGAGCGGACTGCGTTGCCTCGCACCACACCGAGCGTCTCGACGATCGTCTTACCGGGAATCGTGTCGGTGGTGGTGAGGATCATCTCTGCACTCCTTTGTAACGATCGCTGCGGCTGGCTCGGATGCGTTCCAGCAGTACCGAGACGAAGAGGAGGACGGTTCCCGTGATCAAGCCGAAGACCAATATCTTTTCAAAGAGCGGCTCGGTGGGCGAGGTGGCGAAATTGTAGAGGCCGTAACCGACCGTCACGGCGGACCACACGATCAGGACCACCCAGCCGACGCTGCGACTGATTCGTTCCATGATGGTTCTCTCCATGGCCCTCCATTCCTTCGGGCTGGGAGTTTCGTAATCGAGTTGTGCGGTGGCATCCTTGAGCGTTTTCAGCTCCTCGCTCTGCTCCCTGCAGCGGGGGCAACTCTCCAAATGCAGGGCCACCTTCTGGCGTTCCTGCTGAGTCAGTTCACCGTCGAGATAGCCCGACAAGAGGGTCTCTATTTCCTCACACCGCATTTACCTTTTCCTTCACGGCCTCCCCAAGCCGTTTCCGAGCGTGATGAAGCCGGGACATTACGGTTCCCAGCGGGATTTGCATGATCTCGGCGATCTCCGCATAACTGTGCCCTTGATAGTCCTTCAAGAAAATGATCTCGCGATGGACCGCGGAGAGGCTCCCCAGAGCGGAGCGAACCTCTAGTTTGAGCAGTTGATGGTCGGCTCTGCGCAAGGGACGCCGATCGGGCAGAACGGCCGGGAGCTCGTCTGTCGATAGCCGCTTGTTACGGCGCAGGTGATCGATGCTCAGATTGCGGACGATCGTCAAGAGCCAAGGCCCGAACTCCTTCTTGACGTCGAAGCGGCGCAGGTTGCGATAGGCTCGGATGAAGGCGTCCTGAACGACATCGAGGGCGTCTTCCTTGTTTCGCGTGTATTGAAAAGCCAAGCCGTAGGCCTTTTGGCGATGATTGCGGAAAATCTCTCCGAAAGCCTCTCGGTTGCCGGCCAGCACTTCCTGCACCAGTTGCACCTCTGATCTCTTCTTCCCTTTCAGACGACCTTCCATACGCCCTGCCACGCCGCTTTATTCAGTGCCGGTTCTTTTTTCGCCCTAACTCTACTCTCACCGACCGTCCAAGTGTAGCCGCCTATCGCGATTGCGCCTCCGCTCGTCACAGAAAATCGACCTTTGGGAGCGGCTCCTTTTGGTTCGCCGCGCGAGGGGAATAGAATTGAAAGGGTGGAAAACCGGGACTGAAGGCCGGCAACCGGGACGGACTCGCAAGCGGGGAGTCCATCTCATGATCGGGACCATGCCGGCTTCAACGCAAACAAACCATAGTATTCATGCAATCGCACACTAGAGACTAAGGACTCGTCAACCCTTGAACCTCATCGACTTGATCAGCCTGGTGGTCTTCAGCTTCGGCTGTCTTTGCTTCGCAGCATTGGCTTTCCTTTGGTATCAGGAGCAGCGACGGTCGGATTGTCTGAAAAACACCGTTTACGGTGTGATGGCTGTCTACGCCACCGTCTGGTTTGCCGTCTCGTCGGTGGAGATCTTGCTTTCGGCGTACCGCCAAGACTGGGGGAACACACTGCAGATCTGGATCTGGGTGATGGCCTTCGTCTGGCCCCCGCTGATCATCCACCTGCACTATTCCGAAGCCTCGTCCGAATTGGGCCGAGGTTGGTTCTGGCGGTCCTGGGTGGCGATCGCCTATGTGTTGGCGGCTTTGCTCGGCTCGATGCCGGCTCTTTACCTGGCGGGTTTGATTTCGGGCCGCCGATTGATCTGGCCCAGCTTCGGGCTCCCTTTTCTGTTTGGGATTGTTGCGGTCTTCGCGATCCTGGTCTCGACCAGGACGCGCCAAAAGGGGGAAAGCCTCGCCGAGAGGCAGAGCCGACGTTGGCACTTCCTGCTTTGGGCGCTGGTCGTCTTGGTCATGATGTCCTTCATGCTGGAATGGGCCGGGCCTGCTGAAGGCGTTCTCGATCTAGTGGCGAGGTCGTTTCCTCTCCTCTTTGTATTTGTCAACGTCTACTATCTCGAGCGCTTCGTCTTTTTGGATGTTTTCGTCAAGCGGGGAATCTTCTTTCTCCTGACTCTGATGGTTCTGGTGGTCTATTTCCGCCTGCTGGCCGGCTTGCCCGCCCAGCTCGGCGAGCAGACCGGACAACCTTGGTTCTACGCCATCACTCTTCTACCGATCGCTTTGTCGCTCCCTTGGCTTTATCGGCGCCTGGAGCGGTGGATCGATCGGGTCTTTCTGGGAAGACAATTCACGCCCCACGAGGCCGTCAAGTACTTTTTGTCCGGGGTGCAGAACTTGACGAGCGAGCAGGAACTGGTGGAGGATGCCCAGCAGCGCCTCAGCGCCATCCTTCAAACCGAAACCCGTATCCAGCTCCACTCGGGCAGCAGCGCGGGCCCTCGCTTCGAATCTTCCTTGGAGGTTCCCGTCCGACTGGCCGGGAACGCCGTGGGGACGGTCCGGGTCGCCCGGCGCCCCAACGGCATGCCCTTCTTTCGAAACGACATCGCACTGTTGACCTCGCTGGCCGACGTGCTCTCCTATCTGCTGGAGAACTTTCGCCTGCAGGAACGCAAACAGGAGCAGGAGAAACAGGCCAAGGAACTGATGATCCACGCCAGCCGCTCGGAGCTGAAAGCGTTGCGGGCCCAGATCAATCCCCACTTTCTTTTCAATGCCCTCAACGCCATCGCCGGCCTCATCTACGGCGAGCCCGAGCGCGCCGAGCAAACCGTGGAGAGATTGGCCGAGGTGTTCCGCTACACCCTCAAGGGCTCCGAAAAGGAATGGACCAGCCTGGCCGAAGAGATGGATTTCGTGCGAGCCTATCTGGACGTCGAGAAAGCGCGTTTCGGGGAGCGTCTGACCACCGCCATCGAGATGGACCCGGGCTTGCGGGAGCACCCGATTCCCACCATGCTCATTCAAACTCTGGTGGAGAATGCCATCAAACACGGAGTCGCCCGCATCCGCTCGGTCGGCAGGGTTTCGGTCAAAGCCCGAAAGTCAGGCTCGAGGGTGAGAATCGAGGTGCGCGACAACGGCCCCGGCTTCGAACGCGAGGACGAAGAATTGACGCGCGGTACCGGCTTCGGCTTGCGCAACATCAAGGAGCGGTTGGTGGGATACTTTGAGGACGACTCCCTCTTTGAACAGCGCCGGGATGAGTCCGCCGGCGAGACCCTCGTGGCCATCGAGATACCCTATCGATCGGAAGAGAGAATCGACCGCCGTGCCACTTCCTGAGGGCGTGATGCCCACTTCACTCGTCCCAGCCCTCCGCCTCCCAAGGGGCTGTGTTCGGGAGCGCCCCGCCGAGTGTTGAAATTGGAGCTGCAAGAAGGAAATCAGCAACTGATGTCGAACCACATACGCACATTGATCGTGGATGACGAGGCCCCGGCGCGCCAACGCCTGCGCAGACTGCTCGGAGACCATCCGGACGTGGAGATCATCGGCGAAGCCGGAGACGGGAGTGAGGCTCTCGATAAGATTCGTCAACTCGCTCCCGATCTGGTTTTTCTGGACATCCAGATGCCTGCGCCCAGCGGCATCGAACTGGGCCTTTCGCTGCGGCCGCCGCGCCCCGCCCTGGTCTTCTGCACCGCCGACGACCGCTACGCCGTAGAGGCCTTCCAGCTCAACGCCATGGACTACCTGCTCAAACCGGTGAATCGCGGCCGATTGAGCCGGACCTTGGAGAGGTTGGTCCGTTCGCGGGCCGGGAGCAACGGCTTGGAGGAGGAACTGGTGCGCGCTCGGGCGGTCCAAGAGCGTCTGCTCACTCGACGATTGCCCGTTCTCGAGACGCTCCGATTCAGCGGTTCGACCCGGGCCGCGCGCGGCGTCGGCGGAGATTACTACGACTTCCTGGAGTTGGCTGAGGGGAAATTCGCAGTGGCCATCGCAGACGTTTCGGGCAAAGGAATGCATGCCGGGTTGTTGATGGCGGGCCTGCAAGGCCGTCTGCAAAGCCTCGCCGGCGAATTCGCCGCCGACCTCTCAGGCCTCCTCGAAGAACTGAACCGGGTGATTTGGGAATCGACCGACGACAACAAGTACGTCACTCTCTTTTACGGCGTCTACGACGATCGCACCCGCAGGCTGACCTACGTCAACGCTGGACATCACGCTCCCCTGCTTTTGACCGGGGAAGAGGGATCGGGCGCGTTGAAGCGGCTCTCCCAGGGTGGCACGGCCGTAGGGCTGTTCGAATCGGCCTCTTTCGAGCCGGCGTCGGTCGAGCTGCAGACGGGAGACGTCCTGGTCCTGTTCACCGACGGCGTCGTCGAGGCTTTGGGAGAGGACGGGGACGAATACGGCCTGCAGCGGCTTGGGAACTCGGTTCGGCAGCACCGGCTTCTTGACGCCGACTGCTTGAGGTCGGCCGTGCTCCAGGATCTTTCCGATTTCAGCGGAAGCCGGGAACCTTCCGACGACGTCACGCTGGTCGTCCTCAAGGCTGTATGAAACGCCGCAGGACTCGATGCGACAGGGATTGCGCCGCGCCCTGGGCGGCCCCTCCAAGAACAAAAGAGCTCCCCCGATCGTAATTGGATTGAGCACGGGCAGTCAGCATGGAGAACATCAATACCCTAGTCGTGGACGATGAAGC
>JBFGHF010000353.1:0-5014 GCA_041578355.1 Acidobacteriota bacterium | reverse complement strand
GCCATGGTGGGCGCCGCCATCAACGTGATGCCCATCATGATCCACCGCAGCGTCCCGGGCATCGGGCCCTGGGTCCTGGTGGCCTATTTTGTGGCGGCGGTTCCCGCGATGTTGGCGGCTCTGTCTTACGCCGTCCTGGCGTCGGCCATGCCTCGGGCGGGCGGCAGCTATGTCTACGCGAGCCGGGCTCTCAACCCTTACCTGGGTTTTGTGGCCAGCTTCTCCCAGTGGTTCGGGCTCTCCATCGCGGTGGGCGTCGTCTCCTACATCCTCATTCCTTTTCTACGGGACATCGCCACCGCCCTGCAATGGAGCGGGCTCTCGACATGGCTCGACCGAGACCCGGTGCGCCTGGCTCTCTCCTTGGCGTTTCTCTGGGCGTTCGCGCTGGTCAACGTCAGCGGAGTGAAACTCTACAAGAAAACTCTGATCCCGCTGATGTTCCTGATGTTCCTGGGTGGAGGCGTGACGATCCCCTGGGGCTTTTACTACGAGCACGGCGATTTCGCCGCCGCGCTCCTGCGAAGCGAAGGAGTCTCGCTGGCGCCCGCTCCAGCGGTGGATTTCAGTTGGGGGGCCCTGTTGGGCGCCTCGGCCATCCTCTTTTCCACATTCATCGGATTCGACTCGATCGCCCAAGCCGGCGGGGAGGCTCGCAATCCCAACCGATCGCTTCCCCTCGCCATCGGGATTGCGCTGGGGAGCGTGATGCTCTACTACCTGCTCTTCACCGCCGCCGCCTACCACACGATTCCCTGGCAGTACGTAGCCGAGCGCGCCCTCGACACCGATCTAACGGCACCCGGCCTGATGGGCTTCGTGCTCTCGCCGGCCTGGACAGTGGCCATCGTGGGGGGAGCTGCGATCGGCCTGATCAACGACCTGCCGGCCATGATTCTGGGAGTCTCCCGGCTCATGTTCGCCTGGGCGGAGGACGGGATCTTTCCCGCCTGGGTGGCCAACGTGCACCCGCTGCGCCACACCCCGCATGTGGCCATCTACCTCAGCGCCGGGGTCAGCACGCTCTCCATCCTCGGATGCCACATGGCTCGCGACTTCTTTCTGGGAGTCGACCTCTTGATCACTTCGATGTTGGTCAACTTTATCTTGATTTCGTTGGCGGTCCTGACCCTGCCACGACGCAACCCCAGGCTGGCGAACGAGGTGCGTTTTCTGAAGGCACGCTCCGCTCAGCTCTGCTTCGGAGCACTTTCGGTGTTCACGTTGACCGTGCTGCTCGTGACCCACACCCTGAAGGACCTCGGAACGGCCCAGCCCGCCTGGTACTACCACTCGACTTGGCTCTGGATCGTGGTGGTGTCGCTGGCTTCGCTGATCTTCGCCATTCAATGGCGAAAGTTGAGGAAAGGCGGGGTAGACCTGAAGAAGCGCTTCGACGAACTGCCGCCCGAATAGACTCTGCGTCCCTCCGCGGTCCTGCATCCTCTGCGTTGGATTCCTGCCTCTGTTCAATTCACTGCCCATAGACCCATAGACCCATGGACCCACGGACCCATGGACCCATGGACCTATCCCCCCACCTCGATCTCGATCTTCAGATCCTGGCGCCGGTAGAGGCAGGTTCCGTCTACATCTTCGCAGACGTAGTAGAGGGCGTATGCCGGGATCTCCACGCCACCCTTGGCCTCGGCGCCGAGGTTGACTTCAAACTCGACGTGACGCGGCTCGAGGCTGACCGTGGCTGGGGGCCGGGCGACGGTGCTTTTCCTGGGATTCACCGACCAGCCCGAGGGAGCGTCGACCCAGACCACCATGTCGTCAGCTTCGTTGTTCCAGTGCGCCTTGATCTTCTGGTTGGGACGAAAGACGAGATGGACGCGGGCCGATTTGCCGGGCTCCGGGCGCGGCGGGACAACCGTCGTCTCGAGCAGCACGAACCCCTCGCTGTCGCGCCAGATGCGCCCCTCCGGGTCGGGCTCTCCGCGGCCGTCGTCTCCCGCGAAGCGCGCGATCGGGTGGGCGAACTCGGCGCCGCTCGGTTGCACCGCCAGTTCCAGCGGCTCTTCGCCCCGTTGGCGAATTTCGCCGATCGCCTCCGGGACCCAGTCGTAAAAGGGATAGGGCTTGTCGAGACGAGGTCCGTACTGCTGGATGCGCCTCCGCCAGATGTATTGGTTGGGATCGATGCTCAATGCCCGTGCCCAATGACTCACCGCCTGGGCGAAGTCGTCGGCCTGGCGGAACTCCGAATCGTAGCGCTTCCGCAACGCCGTCCCCAAGCGGAAATGGATGGAGCCGTCTTTTTCCTCCGCCAGCAGTTTTCGGTAGATGGAAATTGCCGCGTCGAGCCGGGACTCATCTTCCCAGAGGACGAATCCGTCGGCCATCTCGAGGCTGGCTTCCGCACCTTGAACCAGCGTGCGCCGGACCGTCCCGACATCCGACCGATCCGCGGCGGAAGGTAGCGAGGCAGGGTTCTCTTCGAGAAACTCGGCGAGGTCTTCGGGCTTCGGGTTGAGCGCCCGCACCACTCCCGAGGCGTCGATCAGGGCGGTGATCGGGACTACTTTGACACCCAGCAGATTCATCGAATCCACCAGCAGCGGCCAGCCCATCCGCTTCCACTGCATGAAAAGAAGCGCCCGGTCGGGATGCTGCTCCTGGATGATCCCCAGCATCTGGATTCGGCCTTCGCTCTGCAGTTCCTTGGTGCGCTCGTGCCACCCGGGCACGTGCCTGCGGCAGCCCGCTCACCACGAGGCCCAGACATGCAGGACCAGCTTCTGACCGTGAAAGTCGCTGACCGACACCGGTTCGCCGGTCTCGGCATCGGGAAGCAGCAACTCAGGAAAGGGCTGTCCCACCTGGATCGGATCCGAAGCCAAGAGGCTCGACGCGGCCAAGAGCACGACTCCCCCCGCTACCCAAATCTCCCTGAAAAACGTCGTCACCGACATGAGGTGTGGTTCCTCCGAATCTCGTTGAAATCAGAACCCGATCATACCAGTCGCCGACTGCCCGGGGTATCCGGAGCGCCGAACACGGATCATGAGAGGACGAACTATTGACCCTGGAATAGGGCCGCTTGCCGCTCTTATAATCGAGCGTATCTTTCTCGGTGCGCGTGGGTAGCGCGACGAGGATGAGCGGTGTTCGATCCAAGGGGCGAAGGAGATCGTATGTCCAAACCAACCGGGTTTACCGTTCGGCTTGTGTTCGTCATGCTGCTTCTCTGTCTGGGGACCGTCTCCCTGGCCGCTCAGGCCCCGATTCCTCCAGAAGAGCGGATCCTCAGCTACGATAGCCAAATCCGCGTGGAGCGGGACGGTACACTGATCGTCACCGAGACCATCAAGGCGATGGTCTTGGGACAGCAGATCCAGCGCGGGATCTACCGAGATTTCCCCACCCTTTATGAGGGGCCCTTCTTCACCAAGGTCAAAGTGCCCTTCAACGTCCTGCGCGTGGAGCGTAACGGCCAGCCCGAGGATTACCACACCGAGGCGCTCAACCAAGGCGTGCGGGTCCGAGTCTACGTGGGACACCGCGACCGGATCCTGCCTCACGGCGAACACACCTTCCTCATCGAGTACTCGACGAGCCGTCAGTTGGGCTTCTTCGAGGATTTCGACGAACTCTATTGGAACGTGACCGGAAACGAGTGGCGCTTTCCGATCGACCAGGTCACGGCTGTCGTGCGCCTTCCCCAGGAGATTCCCCGTTCGCAGTTCAAAGTCGTGGCCTATACGGGATCTGCGGGAGAGCAGGGGCAAGACTATCGAGCTTCAGTGGAGCCGGTCTCGGGCGAGGTCCGCTTCGTGACCACCAGGCCGTTCGAGGACTACGAAGGGCTCTCGATCGTGGTCGGCTTTCCCAGGGGATTCATCTCTCGACCGACGAGCAACCAACGGTTCTGGGCGTTTCTGGCTTCGAATCCGTTCCTGGCGATCGGTTTGGTCGGGACCTTTCTGGTACTGGTCTACTTCATCGTGGCTTGGGTCCTGGTCGGCCGCGACCCCGAGGCGGGGATCATCGTTCCGCTCTACGAGCCCCCCCTGGGCCTGGCCCCGGCCGGAGTCCGCTACCTCAGAAAGATGGGCTACGACGACAAATGCTTCACCGCCGCTCTGGTCAATCTGGCCGTCAAGGGACACGTCCGCATCATCGACAACGAGGGAGAATACCGGCTGAAGCGGCTCGAATCAGGATCCGACGCGCTTTCTCTGGGGGAAAAACGCCTCAGCAAGCATCTGTTGAGCGCCAAAGAGATCGAGCTGAAGCAGAAGAATCACTCCAAGTTCAGGCGGGCGATCCGAGAGCTCAAGGCTTTCTTGGCCGCCGAATACGAAGGCAAGCATTTCGTGGCCAACCGCTGGTGGCTGTTGCCCGGTCTGGCCGGTTCTGTTTTGGTGGTGCTGATCGCCACTCTCTCGCAGAGCGCCGAAAACGTCATTGGCTCCCTTTTCATCAGCTTCTGGCTCACATTCTGGACGGTGGGTGTCTACGGGGTATTGAATAATGCCTGGCTGGCTTGGAAGAAGATCATTCACGGGGCGCCGGGTGGCGTCCTGCGCCAGACCGGCTATGCCTTTTCGGCGATCCTAATGACGGTCTTCGCCCTCCCCTTCTTGGCCGGAGAGGTGGTGGGGATCGTCATGTTGGTCGCGTTGAGCACGATTTTCATGGTCCCCCTTTTGCTTTCCCTCGCCACGATCAATTGGCTGTTCTACGAATGGCTCAAGCGTCCGACAGGAGCAGGACGCAACGTCATGGACCAGATCGAGGGCTTTCGAACCTATCTGGCGGCGGTCGAGGGAGACCGCCTCAATCTGCTCAATCGCCCCGAAAAAACACCCGAGTTGTTCGAGAAGTACCTTCCCTACGCCCTGGCTCTCGATGTCGAGAACGAATGGGCCGAGCAGTTCAGCGAAGTCCTGGCTGCGGCCTCCCAGCAGCCCACTCAAAGCTACAACCCCTCCTGGTATAGTGGAAGCAGCTATCACAGCAGCAACCTGAGAAGCTTCAGCTCGAATTTGGGATCCTCGCTGAGCAG
>JBFGHF010000352.1:0-5017 GCA_041578355.1 Acidobacteriota bacterium | reverse complement strand
TTTGGAGACTGGAGACAAGATTGGAGTGACCGACCCCATTCCCTTCGCCGAATGCTTTTGTTCGCCTGACCGCAACGCGGAAAAGCGCCTCGTCTTTGTCGGCCTTCCCGACGACTCTCAGTCTTCCTATCGGCGGGGCTGCGCGCAGGCGCCCGGTCGAATTCGCTGGTGCTACGACGGGCTCTCCTACGGCTCGACCACCGAGTCGGGCCTCGATCTGTTCGGCGCGGTTGCCGACTTGGGCGATTGGCCCTCGGAAAGCGCCTGGGATGAGACGGCTTCCAGATACGAGAAGTCGGCGGCGGCCCTTTTCTCCCGGGGCCGCGTCCCGTTTTTCGCGGGCGGGGATCATGCCGTCACGGTACCCGTCGTAGCGGCACTAAAGGCGTTGTCGAGGCCTCTACACGTTCTCCAGTTCGACGCCCACGGCGACCTTTATGACGAGTACGAGGGAAGCCGTTCTTCGCACGCCTGTACGGCGGCCAGGATTCTGGAGATGCCCCACGTTGCCAGCCTGACTCAGCTCGGGGTCCGCAAATTCAGCGCGGAGCAGCAACAGACTATCGATCGTCACCCGCAACGACTGCAGATTCACACAGCGCGAGCGCTCAGTCGGCAATGGCCCCCCTTGGAGCACCTGACGCCCGATAGCGCCGTCTACGTCACCCTGGATCTGGACGTCTTCGACCCGGCACACGCTCCCGGAGTCTCGCACCCGATCCCGGGAGGGCTCTCGCCTCGAGAAGTTCTCAACCTACTCATCGAGGCCCGCTGGAAACTGGTCGGCATGGACGCCGTCGAGGTAAACCCGTCCTTCGACATCCACGACCAGACAGCCATCCTGGCCGCGCGCTTGATGCACGAAGCCATGGGACTAGCCGCACAGCGAGAGTGAGCCTCGGACCCACGGCCTTTTGCCGGGCCGAAGCGCGGATCCCGGCTCTCGGAGGGCGAGGTCCCCATTTATTCAGCAGGCTTGAGTAGGATTTTGAAAACACCAGGCTCGGCCGCCCGCCGGAAGGCTTCCACTCCTTGATCGATTTCCACCACGTCAGCGATCAGATCCGCGGGAGTGATGCGACCGTCCGCCAGCCATTCGACGGCAGCGGGCAGGGGACCGCAGCGCGACCCGACCAAGGTTGTTTCGTCAACCACCAGCCTGGAAAAGTCGACGGAAGCAACACCGTGGTAGGTACTCTTGAGAACGATCGTGCCACGGGGACGCACCGCTTTACGGGCCAGCTCGAATCCCTCGGCGGAGCCCGTTGCCTCCACCACTAGGTCCGCCTGGGCGATCGGGATCTGCTCGAGGCAATCGATGCTGTGTCTCCGGAGCATCTCCCGCTGGGAGGGGCGGCGGACGAATACCTTGAGCGGACACCCGCTTCGGGCCAAGACTCGGGCGATCAGCTGGCCCAGCCGGCCCGCTCCAATCAAGAGGACCGACTCGCTGGAGATTGCGTCCACCTGCTCGAGGATTCGCAGCGCCGCCGCCAATGGCTCACTGAAAACCGCCGCCTCGTCGCCGACCGAGTCGGGGACCCGGGTCAGATTGCAAAGCGGCAATTGGAGGTAATCGGCAAATGCCCCGTTGTGCCCGAGGATGCCCAAAACCGTGCGGTCTTCACAATGTTCGGGGACGCCGCGTCGGCAATACTGGCAGGAAGTGCAAGCCACATTGATTGCGCCGACGACTCTCTCTCCAACGCGGTCGGAGGCATCAGGAGCTTCGGCGATCTCTCCCACGAACTCATGACCCGGAATTCCTCGAAACGGGTAGTAGCCCTTTACGAGTTCCAAATCGGTTCCGCATATTCCCGCCAGCCGGACGCGCACCAGAGCCTCGCCCGGACCCGGATCGGGCCGCGGCAAATCACGCCGAAAGCTCAGTCGTCGATCCTCGAGCCAAAGTCCCTTCATCTTCGCTTCAGCCATGCAGTCCAATCATAAAGATATTCAGTTCTTGGGCCCTGGATGGCACTTTTCATTCGATTTGGGCTACCCGCCCCTCACAAGGGCCGGCAGATCGGCGCTCGAGTTCGCCTTCGTCCCCAAAAAGCTCCGTCAAGATCGGCCGCCCCGGGCAACCCCGTAATACTGCGGAGAAACTTCGCGACGGCGACGCCCTGACGCTCCACCCGGAACCATACTCCCGAGGCGTTCATTTCTGCTAGCATGGCGCACACAGAATGACTCTCGACTTCTTCGCAAAACTGCGCGAGAACACCGAGCGCCTGCCCGACCATGTGGCGTTGCAGCTGGTCGGGGACGAGGGACGTGAACCCTACACCTACGCGCGCCTCAGCGAAGAAATCGGCAAAATCAGCCTATACCTGCAGAATCAGGGCATCAAGCCCGGCGACACGGTGGGGATCGTGATGGAGAACCACCCCCGCTGGGGCATCGCCTTTTTGGCGGCCCAGAGCGCGGGGGCGCGGGTCGTCCCCTTCGACGTCCTCCACACCGCCCAGACTTTGGCCGGACTGATTTCGCACTCCGAAAGCTCGATGCTGATCGTCTCCTCGACACTGCTGGAGAAGTTCGAAGAGGTGCAAACCCTCCTGCCCAAGCGCTTACCGGCGCTGATTCTCGGAGAGGGTTGCGACGGCTACGACCGCTGGGAGAAAGTCCTGGAGGCGACCCCCGAGGCCCCATCGATTCCTCTCGTGGAGCGAAGTCTGGACGAGACACTGGTCATCGTCTACACCAGCGGGACCACCGGCGACCCCAAAGGGGTGATGCTGACGGAGCGCAGCGTCTACCGAAACGTGGTCGAGGTCCTCAAGGCCATCGATGTTTCCCCGCAGGATCACGTCTTGGCCGTTTTGCCCCTCTACCATGTCCTGGCTCTGATGGCCAACTTCATCATCCCCCTCTACGTCGGGGCTCGGGTGACCTATCTGGACGAACTGGATCCACAGAAGATCATGCGCGCCTTCCGAGACGAGGGCATCACGGCCTTTGCCTGCGTCCCGCAGTTCTACTATTTGATGTACCGGCGCATCCTTCAAGAAGTCGAGCGCCAATCGTGGCTCAAACGAAGGCTCTTCAGGAGCTTCTTTTCGCTTTCTCGCTTCTGCAACCGCAACTTGAGCATCAATCTGGGAAAACTTCTGTTTGGAGCGATCCATCGGCGTTTCGGCAAGATGCGGCTTTTTGCAGTGGGAGGCGCCCGCTTCGACCCCCAAATCGCCCACCAGATGCGCGCTCTGGGCTTCAATCTGGCCCAAGCCTACGGCCTGACCGAGACTTCGGCGGTTTCCACCATCGCCCTTTGGGATTCAAACGGTCTCGGCTCGGTGGGCAAGCCGATGCCCCACGTAAAGCTCGAGATCGATCAACCCGACGACGGCGGAATCGGCGAGGTGTTGATCGGCGGAGAGCACCTCATGAAGGGTTATTGGCGGAATCCCAGCGCGACCGCCGAGGCGCTCCAGAACGGCTGGCTGCACACCGGCGACCTGGGACGGATCGATGAGAAGGGGTTCCTCCACATCACTGGGCGCAAGAAGGACGTGATCGTCCTCAGCTCGGGCAAGAACATCTTCCCCGAGGAAGTGGAGTACGCCTACGAACAGAAGCTCCCCTTGATCGCAGAGATGTGCGTTCTGGGAGTCAAAGATTCCACCTCCGAGTTGGGCGAGGAGAAGCTCCACGCCGTGATCGTGCCCGATTTCGAGTACATGAAGAAGAACCAGGTGGTGAATCTTTCGGAAATGATGCGCTACCTGCTGGAGAGCACCTCGCAGCAATTCCCGGCGCACAAGCGAGTGCGCAGCTTCGAAATCCGCCGCGAACCGTTGCCCCGCACAACGACCCGGAAAATCAAGCGCTTCGAGATTCAACAGGGCCTGAAAGCGGACGAATCCGCGGGAGAACCCCGTTTCGAAGGGGAACCGTATCGACCGCGCGGCCCGGTGGAAGAGAAGATCTACGCCTTGATCCGCGGCACCGGCAAGATCGCCGAGGTCCATCCCGAGATGAGCCTGGAGCTGGATTGCGGGTTCGATTCCCTGGAGCGCGTCGCCTTTCTCTCCAACATCCAGGACAGTTTTCAAGTCACGATTTCAGACAGCGCCGCTACCGACATCCTGCACGTCAAAGATCTAGTGAAGGCCGTCGAACAAAGGCTCTCCGGGGAAATCGACGACCAGGCGGAGGAGACGACCCGGTCCTGGGCCAAGCTTCTCAACGCGCCCCTCAGCGAGGAAGAGGAACAGGCAGTCCACCGGCTGTTGCGCCGACGACCCATCATCGAGCTGATCTACTGCGTCGGGACGACGCTGCTGCTCTGGACTTCGGCCAAGATCCTTTTCCGGCTCAAGATCCGGGGCACGGAGCATTTGCCCAACGACTATCCATTCTTGATCTGCCCCAATCACCTCAGCTTCACGGACGGTTTCTTCCTCGCACCGACGTTGCCTTTCCGGGTGCTGCGCCGCCAGTTCTACTTGGGCTACAGCAGCTATTTCGTTCCCGGCAGCCTGACCGGATGGCTGGGCAGCCTGATCAAGGTCGTCCCCGTCGACGCCGACCGCAATCTGCGAAAAGCGCTTCGGCTGGGAGCGGTGGGGTTGCGCGAGAAACTGGTTCTGGGTGTCTTTCCCGAAGGCGAGCGCTCGATCGACGGAACCTTGAAGCGCTTCCGCAAGGGGCCGGCCATCCTTGCCGTCGAACTGCAGGTCCCCGTGGTTCCCTGCGCCATTTTGGGGACCTACGAAGTCTGGGCGCGTGGCACCGGCAAGTTCCGCCTTCACCCGGTCTCGGTCCGATTCGGGCCGCCTTTGAAACCGCCACCCCACGGCGAAGGCGCCTACGAAGAGTTCACCCACGAGTTGAGGGAGGCGGTGGCGCGGTTGATTGAAGAGGAAAGAAGCGAGTAGAGTCCCGCTATGGCAACGCTTCCGGTAATCGAACCTCCCCGGGCCGACTTCGCGGGCCTGGACACTCTCTGGTTTCAGATTTCCGGCACAATCTGCAATCTCCGTTGCACCCACTGCTTCATCAGTTGCTCTCC
>JBFGHF010000351.1:0-5033 GCA_041578355.1 Acidobacteriota bacterium | reverse complement strand
GAATCTCCTCGGCGAGCGGTACGCGGATGTTACCGCCGTCTTCGACGAGAATTCCCAAGCCGTTGATTCGTTCGTGGAGTCGGGCGATGCGGATGGCGGAGGGACCCATGTCGACTCCCCGGCGTCCGGCACCCAGATCCATCGGTACCCCGATGATCCTCACTTTCGACGGCGCGGCGGCCGCTTCGGGTGCTTGGTTCATGAGTTGGTGGGAGGGGCGGGCTTGGCGGCTCGGCTTGAAGCCCGATCGTAAGCCTCGATGATCAGCCGCACCAGACGGTGGCGCACAACGTCCTTTTCATCGAAATCGCACAAAGCCACACCGTCTACCGAACCCACCACCTGCCGGGCGTCCACCAAACCCGAACGCTGGTCCCGGGGAAGATCGATCTGGGTCACATCGCCGGTGACGACCAATTTGGAACGCAAGCCCATCCGCGTCAGAAACATCTTCATCTGCTCGGGGGTGCAGTTCTGGGCTTCGTCCAGGATGATGAAGGAATCGTTGAGCGTCCGTCCCCGCATGAAGGCCAGAGGTGCGATCTCGATGATCCGGCGCTCCAGCAGCTTGTCGACTTTGGCGGCGTCCAGCAGATGGTAGAGTGCGTCGTAAAGGGGCCGCAAATAGGGATCCACCTTCTCCTGCATGTCTCCGGGCAGGAAGCCGAGTTTTTCACCGGCCTCGACAGCCGGGCGCGCCAGCACCAGGCGCTCCAAGCGCTTGTCGAGCAGATACCCGACACCCATGGCCACGGCCAAATAGGTCTTTCCGGTGCCTGCCGGACCGATGCCAAGCACGAGGTCGTGCGATTCGATTGCCTCCACGTAGCGGCTTTGGTTGACGCTTCGGGGAAAGACGGTTCGACGGGGAGTGCGAAGAATCGGTTGCTTGGGAAAGAACTCGTGGAGGCTCTGGGCGGCGCCTTCGGCGATCTGCTGGAAGGCGCGAACCAACTCTCCGTTGCTGAACCTCTGCCCCTGCTCCACCAGCTGGGAAAAGTCGTTCAGGATACGCTCCACCGCCCGCACGCCCTCCTTCTCACCCTGCACGTTGAGTTGCGATCCACGGGCGTGGATCTCTACTTCGAAAAGGCGTTCCAGGTAATGGATGTTCTCATCTTGCAGATCGAAGAGGATTTCGGCTCCGCGATCCGGTAAGACGACCTTTTTCAAGAGCTTTTGTCTCGGGAGGCTATCCCGCGGCCGCTTGAGATTCGAGCAGGCGGGCGAGACGCGATTTGTAGCGGGCTGCCGTGTTGGCGTGAATGATCCCCTTTTGGGAAGTCCGATCGATGACTCCGTAGACCCGGGGCAGCTGCTGGCGTGCTTCGTCCTGGTTCTCCTGAACCAGTGTCTCGAAATTCTTGATTGCGGTCCGCATGCGCCGCTTGCGGCTGCGATTGCGGATTCTGCGCACCTCGTTCTGTCGCATCCGTTTCTTGGCCGATTCGATGTTGGGCATCTAACTCGCTCTCCTTCGGCTCTGCACCGGGCAGAAAACCCAATATTATAGGGATGATCCGGCCGACGTGTCAACGATCAGCCGTTCCAGGAGGGTCTTCTCGTCGATGCTGGTGGACTTGGTCTGAAGGTCGGTCTCGCGCAGCCGGAAGAGAATGGCCGCCAGTCTTCGGCGAGAGAAGGAGCGCACGTCCTTTTCGCGCCCCCGATAGCTGAATATTCTCAGCTCTTTGACGATCGCCGCGAAATTCCTCCTTCTCTCCAACATCTCCCGGGCCACCAGGAGTCGTCGGAAGTTCCAGTAGAGGAGCGACAGGATCTGAGGAGGGGCCATCCCGGCATCGAAAAGCGTATTGAGAACCCGCAGCGCCCGTCCGGCATCCCCGGAAGCCACGGCGCTGATCAGAGTGAAGATGTCGGTGTTTCCACTGTGCAGAATCAGAGAACCTACAGAATCGCGGTCGATCCGCCGCGACTCGAGGCAAAAGAGAAAAAGCTTGTCCAGGGCCGCCTCGAGTGCTTGAAAGTCGTCGCCGATTCGCTCCACCAGGGCCCGCACCGCTTCCGGGTCCACCCGATAGCCTGCCTGTTTTGCACGCTGCGCGACCCATCCCTGAGGAGAGATTCGCGCTGGCATTTCGATGCGCGGCATGCGGGGCCACTTGGGGAGTCGGCCCGAAACTTCCAGGACCACGACGCTGCGGGGGGAGGGGTCGGCGAGATAGCCTGCCAGTTGCTTACCCGAGGATCCCGCGTTGCGAACGTACAACCACCGGTGCTGCGACATCCAGGGCAACGTCCGAGCAGCATTGACGACCTCCATCTCGTCGTTTTCATCGAGATCGAAGAGACACCAGTCGAATTCCCGCGCTCCTTCCGCAACTTGGGCCTTGCAAAACTCCAGAACGCGCTTCTTGAGGTAATCCTGATCGGTCTTGAGAAGATAGGCCGGCTGGGGCTTGGCTGCGGTCTTCTGGAACTCGCGAAAATCCACGGAGGATAGTCTACAGCCTGCAGTCTGTACTCTGCAGGCGCTGCGCTGCCCCGATTTCCGACGCCGCCACGCCGAAGTGGGTGCCCGATTCCGAGCCCCGGGCTGGCGGATGACCGGGGTGACAGAACCTCGCACTTGAATTCGGCCTGCCGGGACCGCCCCGGCAGGCCTAGGCCCCCCGCCACGCCGGGGGGCCGGGTGAGCCGAACTTCTGCGAGGCTTGTTCACCGCTTGGACCCAAGCGGCGCCGACCTTCCCCTTTTCGACTCCCCTTGCGGGGGCCGGCAGATTTGGTCACCCGACCCGACCCCGGTCGAAACCGGAGGCAGACCGGTACAAGCCGAATCGCACCCACCGGCAACCTCCGTCGCAAACCCGATGCCACCCTACCCATCTGGACCCAAAGCATTAGAAAAAAGACACTTAACTTCTTTTTAGGATGTGGCAATTTTTCGAATTGTGCAGGCATCCTCTGCACAAAAAGTAACACTGCGGTCGTGACTTTTGGGGAGGCGCACAGCCGGGACGCGGAGCTCGTCCCAGTCCCCAAAAGGACTACAGGGCGCCCCGGACTCGAGTGCCTGTCCGGGGTGGTCCGACTCGCTACGGAGCCGCGTGAAAGCAGTTGTTCATCCGTCCGTCAGGCCTGCTGTTCTTCAACCGATCGAACTTTTCTCCGTTTCGGGTGTCTCAGGGCAGGAGTAAACATCGCGAAAGGAGAAGCGAATGCAAACTACCAGGCTAGCTACACTTATGGTTCTTCTACTGGCTTTCGGCCCGATGGCCGAAGCCGCCAAGAAGCAGAAAAAAGTCACTTTGGAGGGCATCGTCGTGGAAAGGGGCGTCGAGCAGTTCCTGCTCCAGGACCTGAAGGGTCAGCGGACCATCGTCGAGTTGACCGGCGCCACCAAATTCGAAGAGAAACGGAGCAACTTTCTGCGCGACCGCTTCCTCTACGGCAGTCACGATGTGCTGAGAGGCTTGCGCGTCGTGGTCAAGGGACACGCCCAGCAAGACGGTTCACTGCTTGCCAAGGCCGTCCGCTTCACCCAGCACGACTTGAAAATGGCCCGGGTCATCGACGCCAACCTGATTCCCGTCGATGAGAGACTGGGGGCTCTCGACGAGGCCGACGATTGGGTGGCCGGGGAGCTGGACGAGTTGGAAGGCTTCTCGCGCCAGAATCGAAACAGGGCTGAGCGTGCCCAGAACACGGCCGACGGAGTCAGTGGGCGTGTGGATTCCCTGCAAGGTCGGCTGAAAACGACCGAAACCCGGCTGGGGTCTTTGGGCGCGCGTGTCGACGCCCTGGACCGCTACGACATCGACGGGTCAGGCACCGTCTACTTCGCCGCAGGGAGTTGGGTCCTGACCGAAGAGGCCAAGGAAGCCCTCAACGCACTCGGCACGAGTGCGCAGCGGCCCGGTTTGATCGTGGAGGTCCGTGGATTCGCCTCGGCCGATGGCGACGAGAACTACAACCGCCGCCTCAGCCAGAAGCGAGCCGATGCGGTGGTCGAGTACCTGATCGAAACCCATGACATTCCTCCCCGCCGACTGATCCGGGCCCACGGATTCGGCGAACTCGCGCCGGTGGCCGACAACTCCACCCCCGAGGGCCGAGAGCAAAACCGTCGCGCCGAGATTCGGCTGCTGCTCAATCAGGGCATTCAGCAAGCGGTCAGCCGTTAATCAGTCCGCCGCATCCGGCGAGAGCCGGACGGCCGGGACCGCGGAGGACGCAAGAAGCAGAGCCGCGCAGAGCCCCTCTCCCCACTCCGCGCACTGCGTCCTCTCCGTCCTCCGCGTTTCCGATTTCGAGCTCCACTGGGTTGTCAGCCTGCCGGTTCGATCTGCTCCAACTCCCCAACCAGAACGTCGATGTCCTCTCGACTCACGAAAAAGTGGGTGGCGATGCGCATTCCCTCGGGCTTCTCCGTGCAAAGGATGTCTCGTCGTTTCAGCTCGGACACGGTCTCGGCCGGATTCCGCAACGCCACCAGAGTCTGGGCCGAGCGGCTTCCGGGAGGGTCGGTGGGCGAGAGGATGCGATACCCGGCCCGCGTCAGCCCCTCGGTGAGGTGCTCGTTCAACTCGAGGACTCGCTTCTCGATCGCTCCGGTGCCGATCTGGAGCAGGTAATCGATGGCGGCCCCCAGCGTGAAGACAACCGGAAAGGAGGGCGATCCCCAGCCCAGTCGGCGGGCGCCCGGGAGCTGCCGATACGCATCGTTCCGCATGGCTTCGCGGTCCTCGACAGCGAACCAGCCGACACCCGGCGCCGGCCGGTCCTCGAATACGCCCCGCCTCAGAAACAGGACGGCGCAGCCGTAACCCGCCAGGAGCCATTTGTAGCTGTTGCAGCAGAGAGCGTCGATTCCCCAAGAGTCCACGTCGACACGGAATGCACCCAATGACTGGGTGGCGTTGACCACCAGATGATGATTCCCCTTGATTCGGCCCAAGGCGGACAGGTCCTGGCGGAAACCGTTGGAGAATTGAACGTGGCTGGTCGCCAGGACGGCCGTTTTTTCGTCCATGCGGGCGCGATAGGAGTCCACCGGAACCCTTCCCGCCG
>JBFGHF010000350.1:0-5036 GCA_041578355.1 Acidobacteriota bacterium | reverse complement strand
GGTTTATCCAAGCCTGCGGCGACATTGAGCAGTGTCGTTTTCCCGGATCCGGAGGGCCCCGCCACAGCCACGAACTCGCCTCGTGCAAGCCGAAGATCGACGCCGTCGAGCGCCCGGACCACCTCCTCGCCCTGCTCGTAGAAACGCGACACATTTTCTAGATCCAGAATCGCTTGGGAGTCCATCGGTCACACTCTCCCCAATATTTTCACGTCACCCTGCCGAGCCGCGCGCCGCGCGGGGAGCAAGGCCAGCAACAACACCATCCCGAAGATCCAAAGAACGGATTCGCCCAGTCGCCGCCAGGAAAGGTAGGAGTAGATGACAGGATCCAACGCCACCCCCGCGGCCGACATTCCACCCGAGGAGAACCAGTCGAGCGGCAAGCCGTACACGGCGATCAACATGTGCAGCGGATATCCGATCAGAAACCCGCCCGCGATCGAGATCACCGCGATGAAGAAAGCTTCCAACATCACCATCAGGAAGCGCTGAGCAGGCTGCAGCCCCAGGGCGTCCATCAGGGAAAACTCGCGTCGTCTTTCCAGAACAGACATCAGCAACGTGTTGAGCACCATGAACGAGATCAGGAGGAAGAGAAAGACGTGGAAGACGTAGTTTCCGCCGTCGTCGATGCGGATGAACTCCACCAACTCGGGGAGCGCCTGCTCCCAGTTCATCACTTCCAGATCCGGAAACTTCTCGGCGCCCGCCGCGGCCAAGGCCCGGGAAGGGGCCTCCGACTCGAGCAGGGCGGCCAATTGGTGAAGCTGCCCGTCCAGCAAAAGGAATTCCTGACAATCGGCGAGGGGTGCGATCGCCAGAATTTGGTCGAACTCGTCCTGCCCGGTGAGGATGATTCCCTTGACGCGAAAGAGCCGCGACTGGATCTCGGGACTCCCCCCGCCCTGAGCCATCAAAACGACTCTCTCACCCAGCTCGATCTCCAATTTCCGCGCCACGCCTTGACCCAACAGAATGACTCCTCGATCTCCCGGCGCCAGGTACTCCCCTTGGGCGACGCGTTCGTCGAATCGGGAGGCGCCGCTTTCCGCCGCCGGGTCCACTCCGATCAACTGCACACCGGAGGCGCCCGACGCCGAAGAGGCGAGGGCCGAGGCGAACACCCGCGGGGCGAGGTGAAGAACCTTCGCCCGGGTCTGCTCCGAAAGCCAGTTTCGAACAGCTTCAATCTGCGACGGCTGGAGCGTCTGATCCACGCCCCCTTGCTTCGAGTAGCCTTTCGCCTGCACCAAGAGGTGTCCGGAACCCATTTCCACGGCGCTTTCGATCATCTGTTGGTGACTGCCGTCCCCGAGACCTAAAAAGAACAACAGCAAGGCCAAGCCCAGCGCCACCGTGAGCGATGTAAGCAGGGTGCGGCGCGTGTTGCGCCAGAGGTTGCGCCAGGCGATCGTGGTCAGAATCCCGACAGTCATCAAAACTCTCCCGGGGTTCCCAGCGCTTTGACAGGATCCATGCGCGCCGCCCGAAGGGCCGGAATGGCGGCCGCCAGCAGTCCTGCCAAAAGCAGTCCCAGAGCCGGTTTCCACAGATTGCCCCAGAGCCAACGGAAGTGAATCACCGGATCCATGCGGGTGTCGAGCATGCTCAGCTCACCCATCCAGCGAGAAAGGTCGAGTCCCTGGACGCTCAAGGGACGGGCTAAAACGGCTATGATCAAGCCGCCCACAACCAGCCCGAGGAGTGCCAAAAGAAGGCTCTCCATCAGTATGGCCAACAGAATCCGATCCGGAGACATCCCCAACGAAGAGACCATCCCGATTTCCCGGGTGCGCTCGAAGACGGCCATCATCATCGTGTTGAGGAGTCCCAAGGCCGCAAAAAGGGCGACAAAACCGATCACGAAACCGTAGAAGCTGTCGAAGAGCGCCAGATAATCGCGCAGCTGCGGCGCCAGGTCTCCCCAGCCGCGAGCTTCCACTTCGGAAGGCAAGCTTCGATTGAGTTCCCGGGCGACCGCGTCGGCCAGCATGGGGTCGCCGATTCGAAGCGCGACTTCGTGGAGACGATCGGCGGGGAAGGCGAGCAGTTCCTGCAAGTCGGCCACGTGGAGGATCGCCAGCGAGCGGTCGACATGAGGCAGACCCGTCCTGAGAATACCGGCCACTCTGTAGAGAGCGCTTCCCAAGCTTCCGTCCGACGCTTGGGTGACGGCCGCCACCTCGTCTCCGATGCCCGCCTGCAGATCGCGCGCCAGGCCTTCTCCGACCAATATTCGACCCTCGGGCTGTGCCGACAGGGCCCGACCGCTCGAAATGCCGTCGAGAAAGCGGCTGACCTCTTTCTCCAGCAGCGGGTCCACGCCGATCAGCTGGCCACCCGCGGAATGCTCCCCGGTCGAGAGGAGTGCGAAGCCGTAGACCCGGGGCGACGCGGCTTGGATGCCGTCTCTGCCGGGCAGGTCCCGCCAGACGGCCGGCGACACACCCTGATCGCCGCCCAGCGTGTCGAAAAGGCCGCGGTCGGGCAAGTATGCGGGGTGATGGAGCTGTACGTGTCCCAGCAGGAGACTTGTGCCGTTCTCCAGCATCTGGTCGGTGAGGCCTTCGGCGAAACCGAGCAGAAGGACCAGAAACACGAAGGCAGTCGCGACCGCCGACACATTGATCACGCTGCGGCGGGGATAACGCCAGAGGTTGCGCCACCCGAGGCGGAGAACCAGCATCTCATCTCCGCAACGAGGAGAGCGAGAAAGTGCCCCGAGGTATGGCCAGATCGAACTCGAGCTTTTCGTAGATCATTTCGGTGTATTCGCCTTCTTCGTCAGCCGGCTCCAATCTCATCCGGGCCGGGATTAGGCGGCCCCCCATCTCCTGAAAATCGTGAAAGGTCAGAGTCCGCTTGAGTTCTCCCGATTCATCGAAGTAGCGCGACCAGATCGGCATCAGATTGTCGCTGCGGACGCGAAACGTGATTTTCCCCCACACCACCGGAGCTTCTGGCTTGGGCAGCAGCAGGAACTCGTAGACTGGCAGACCGTCCCGTTCTCCTTGGAAGCTGATCGAAATGTCGTAATCGGTGATCAGGCGGCTCTCCTTCACCAGGTCGTCGTTGGTGAAGTGCGACCCCATCCAGGAACCCATCATCATCGAGGTCGGGACCCGAATGGTGCGGTCGATCTTGGGCAGGTAATTCCACATGTTGGAGCCGACCTTGAGCGTGGCCGTGCCTTCCTCCTTCTTGGGTCTGAGGATCCGAATCAAAGCTTTCTCGGTCCCCTCCGACCAGATTTCGAGAGCCAGGCTCCTGCTCCAGCGGCGGTTGACCACCGTCATCTCGACCGTTCCGTGAGACGAGTCGCCGCGAAGGAGCCGGTCGACACGATCCATGATTTCTTTGGCGTCGACACCGGGAGCCGCGCTGTCGGGGCTGCCCTGAAAAATCCCGAAGATGAAAAGCAGAATCAGTTTCGAATAGTGCATTCGGTATCCGTCCCCGTCCAACTTAAGCCGCGGAGCACAGATGTCGCAACCCGACGCCCCATATTCATACGCGCCAATGCCCGCTTTTCATTCACGGGATCGTGGGGGTTTCGGGCTGGCCGGGGTCAGAGTCGTCGATATAATGGTTGGGTGGGCTTGTCCTCGCTTTTGCTCTTGTTGCTGCTGCCCCTCTCCATAGCCCCCCTCGCCGGGGTCGACGAAGCTCTCGAGCGAGGCCGCCCCGATCTGGCGCTGGAGGAGCTGAGACGGCTCGAGGAGCAGGACCCGGAAGCCTATCGAATCAATCGGCTCCCCTATCTCCAAGCCGCCCTCCTGCAGGAGAGCGGACGCCACTCGGAGGCTTACCCGATTTTCAAGTCTCTGCGGTCGGAGTCTTTTCCCCTGCAGACTCATTTGGCGGTGCGTCTGATCGAAACTTCGGGGAGCCAACCCTTTGCGGAGCGGGTCTCGCTCTACAGCGATTTTCTGGAGCGCTTTCCCTCCGACCCGCGCTGGGCCGAGAAAGCGCTCGAGTTCGGCCGGTTGCTCGAAACGGCGGGCCGGATCGAGTCCGCCCTGGAGGTGTATGACCGGCTTTGGGCCGCAAAGAAGGGCCGGGTTTCGCGAACCGCCGCCTATCGCCACGCCCTCACCCATCTTCAACGAAGCCAGAAGAGCGAGGCGGTTCGCGATCTCTTCCACCTGCTCGACAAGGGGACCCGTGACGACATCGCCTTCCAGGCGTCCCGTGATTTGCGTCGGCTGGTTCCCCTGCCGGAGCTGAGCGAGACAGAGACGCGTCAATTGGCCAGCGTGTTCATGCACAATCGGGAATCGGCCATCGGCCGAGAATATCTCCAGCGGCTCATCGGCGCCTTCCCGTCCAGTACCCGTCGTCAGCGCTACGCCTATCTGTGGGGGCGCAGTTACGTGATCGAGGGAGACTACGCCAAGGCGGTCGAGGCTTACGAGAAGGCCTATCGCCAGTACCCCGACAGCGATTGGGGCGTCTTCTGCAAGTACCTCAGCGGCAATACCTCCTTGCGGCTCCAGGACTACACTTCGGCAGTTGCCGCCTACAGAAGGGTGATCGAAGACCATCCCAAAAGCCGCTATCTGGCTCGAGCCCGATACAACCTGGCCGATTCCTACCGCTGGCTGGGGAATCCCCGGGCGGCTGAGAGGGTGGCCAAGGAATCGCTGACCGTTCTCCCTCCTCGTGAGCGAAACCGCTTCCGCTACTACCTGGCGAGGCTGGCAGTCGACGAAGAAAACTATTCCGAAAGCCTCGGATACCTGGAAGATCTCGACCACCTCTCCTCGCGCCGCCTCCCCTCGGGTGTCACCCGGGAGGAGATTCATTTCTGGAAGGGCCATTGCCTCTCCCGGTTGGGCCGTCCCAAAGAGGCCGCCGAAGCGTTCGCCGAAGCGGCTTCGGCGCCCCCCAATTTCTTCGCCTTTCTGGCGGAGGCCCGGATCCCCACCTCTCCGGTCGAGGGGACGAAGAACTGGAATCCCCGGCTGCTGCGGGGGCGAGAGTTTCTCACGGCTCCCGACGGTCTCCGGAGTTGGGGGCCGGTGGATCGGATC
>JBFGHF010000349.1:0-5038 GCA_041578355.1 Acidobacteriota bacterium | reverse complement strand
GAGGGCGCTGTCCAGCTTGGACGGATCCTTGCCGCCGGCTTCGGCCATTTCGGGTTTGCCGCCGCCGCCGCCTTTAACCACGGGGGCGATCTGTTGGATCAGGTTGTTGGCCTGGATTCGGTCGGTGAGGTCGGGGGTCACCATAGCGACCAGGCTCACCTTGCCGTTGGCGGGCATTCCCAGCACCACGACTCCCGACTTGAGCTGGTTTCTGAGTTCGACGGCCAGAGAACGCAGGGCGGTGCGGTCGAGGTTTTCCACCTTTCGCGAAAGGACCCGGATCCCCTTGATGTCGCGGACTTCGGCAAGGGCCTTGCCGCTGTCTTTGTGGGCCAGCTCGAGTTGAAGCTGTTCGATTCGCTTCTGCGACTCCTTGAGTTGGCGAGTGAGCCGTTCCGCCGCCCCGTCGACCTCCTCCGACCCGACTCGCAGGGTGGCGGCGACGCGGCTCAAGCGGTCTTCGGCGTCGAGGAATCGGTTGACAGCCCGTGGACCCGTGATCGCCTCCACGCGTCGCACCCCCGCCGAGATGCTGCCTTCGTCGGTGATCTTGAAGACGGCGATGTCCCCGGTGCGCCCCACGTGGGTCCCGCCGCAGAGTTCCATGCTGAATCCGGGGACGGTCACCACCCGCACGCGGTCGTCGTATTTCTCGCCGAAGAGGGCCATGGCTCCCTCCGACAGGGCCTCGTCGAAATCGCGGATGTCGATCCTCAGCCCGATGTTCTGGGCGACCTTCTCGTTGACCAGTTGCTCGATGTGGCGCAGCTCGTCGTGAGTCAGGGCCTTGTAATGGGTGAAGTCGAAGCGCAAGCGGTCCGGGGCTACCAGCGAGCCCGCCTGTTTGACGTGCTCTCCCAGGACTTCCCGCAGTGCCGCATGCAAAAGGTGGGTGGCGGTGTGATTGCGGGCGGTGTTGATTCGTTCGGTGTCCAGGACGCTCGACGCCACTCGGTCGCCGGTTTTCAAGACGCCTTGCTGCATCTTGACTCGATGCAGCCGCAGCCCGGCGCGGGGGCTGAAGGTATCCTCCACTTCGGCCAGGGCATCGTCGCTCTCGATCCGTCCCCGGTCTCCCACCTGACCGCCTGCTTCCGAGTAGAAGGGACTTCGATCCAGGACCACCAGACCCTCGTGGTCTTGACTCAGTTCGTCGACGATGCGGTCGTTGCGCACCAGCGCCAGCACTCGACCCTCCACTTCCGAGATGTCGTCGTAGCCCGTGAAGGTTGTCTGAAGGCCTTTTTCCGCCAACTCCCCGTAGATGGGCGTCACCGACTGTTCGGCTCCTTTCCAGGCGGCGCGAGCCCGATTGCGCTGCTTCTCCATCTCGGCGTAGAAGCCTTTTTCGTCGATGCTCAGGTTTCTTTCATCGGCGATCTCGCGCACCAGATCCAGGGGAAACCCGTAGGTGTCGTAAAGCGTAAAGAGCTTTTTGCCGTCGATGGCCTTCTCGTCCTTCTTGGCCGACTGCTCGAAGATCTCTTCGAGGCGCTGCAGGCCGTAGTGAAGAGTGGCGGAAAACTTTTTCTCTTCGTTGAGGACGACTTCGGCGGCGTAGTCGCGGCTTTTCCCCAATTCGGGATAGGCCTCTTTCATGTGGTCCGCCAGCAGGCTGGTCAAGGTGTAGACGATCGGGTCTTCATAGCCCAGCATCTTGGCGTGGCGGATGGCCCGCCGCAGGATCTTGCGCAGGACGTATCCCCGGCCTTCGTTGCCGGGCACCACCCCGTCCGAAATCAAGAAGGCGCAGGCCCGGCTGTGATCGGCCAGGATGCGCAGGCTGACGTCGCTCTTCTCCTGGCTGCCGTATTCCGCCCCGATCAGACGGCAGGCCTCGTCGATCACCGGCCGGAAGAGGTCGGTGTCGTAATTGCTCGATACCCCCTGCAGCAGGCTGGTGATTCTCTCCAGGCCCATGCCGGTGTCGATGGATGGCGAGGGAAGGGGAGTCGTTACTCCCGACTGGTCCCGGTCGAACTGCATGAAAACCAGGTTCCAGATCTCCAGGTATCGGCCGCAGTCGCAATCGGGGGCGCAATCGCTATGACCCTGCGGACTGACGCCGCTGTCGAAGTGGACCTCCGAGCAAGGCCCGCAGGGGCCGGTGTCGCCCATGGCCCAGAAATTCTCCTTCTTGCCCAGGCGGTAGATGCGATCCGCCGACAAGCCGATCCGGTTTTTCCAGAGGTCGTAGGCTTCGTCGTCCTCCCGGTACACAGAGGCCCGAAGCGATTCCTTGTCGAGGGCGTAGACTTCGGTGCAGAGTTCCCAAGCCAGGTCGATGGCCCCCTTCTTGAAGTAGTCGCCGAAGGAGAAGTTGCCCAGCATCTCGAAGAAGGTGTGATGGCGGCGGCTTCGGCCCACGGTTTCGAGATCGTTGTGCTTACCGCTCACCCTCATGCACTTCTGGCTGGTCGCGGCGCGCTTGTAGTCCCTTTCCTCGCGCCCCAGAAAAACGTCCTTGAACTGGTTCATCCCGGCGTTGGTGAAGAGCAGGGTGGGGTCGTTGCGGGGAACCAGCGAACTGCTGCGCACCCGGCGGTGGCCGTGGCTTTCAAAAAACTGAAGAAAGGTTTCGCGAATTTCGGCAGAAGTTTTCATGAGCTTTATCGGATCTTGAGGTCATCCGCAGGGAGACCGCTCGGAATGTCTCGAGTCAGGCGGCTTCGCCGTTTCGGCTTGTCTGCGATGTCGGCATGGCTTTGAACTCGCTGGCTGTCGTCACCCGGGAAGGCCCTTACGACGACCAGGAGACCTCGGCGAAAAAGGGCGCCAGTACCTGCCGAAGAAGAGGAGCCGGAAAGCCCCGTCTCATTCCGTGGTCGTAGAGTTTTTTCAACTGACCCGCCGTCTCGGGCCGACCTTTCTGCTTCAACCAGTTCGACACAAGTTCGCGCAGGCATTCCGCCTCGCTATGCTGCTGATTGACTTGTGCCAAGGCGACCTCCACGATTTTAGCATCGATACCGCGGGCGGTTAAGTCGGCAGCGATGCGGCGATCCCCGTAATGGCGGACCCGCCGGCAGTGGAGGGCGCGTTCCAGAGCGGCTTCGAGGTCGTCCAGGTAACCCTTCTGCTGCAACTCTTCGACGATCTGGTCCACCAGCGAAGCGTCGAAGCGGCGCCGGAGTTTGCGGCTCAGTTCGAAACTGCTGTGAGTGCGTCGGGCGAGAATCCGGTAGGCGCTTTGTCGAACTCTGTCGCGTTGAGTCACACCGTTTCCGAAGAGCTGACGATGCCCTCCATGCGGAGCCGCAGGTCTTCGGGGCTGCTGGCGTTCTCCAGGGCGTCCTTGGAACTGATCCTCTCCTGCTGGTAGAGGCTGAGAATCGATTGGTCGAAGGACTGCATCCCGTACTGGGAATGGCCGGATTCGAGGGCCCGCCGCATGTCGCGCGCTTTCTCGGGATGCTCGATCATCGATCGCACCAGTTCGGTGTTGCGCAGGATCTCCACCGCCGGAAAGACCCCGCCGCTGAGGGAACTCTTGATCAGCCGCATCGAGATGATTGCCTCCAGGCAGGAACCGAAGCGATAGCGGATGTCCGTCTGGCGATCCTCGGGGAACATGGAGACCACTCGGTTGACCGTCTCGGCCGTGTCGGAGGTGTGCAAGGTGCTCATCACCAAATGCCCCGTTTCGGCCGCCTGCATGGCGGTGACGACGGTTTCGAGGTCGCGCATTTCGCCCACCATGATGACGTCGGGATCCTGGCGCAGGGCGGAGCGCAGCGCGCTGGCGAAGGTCTGCGTGTCAACGTTGATTTCCCGCTGACTGATCAGGGAGAGCTTGTCCGTCAGCACGAACTCGATCGGGTCCTCGATGGTGATGATGTGCGTTCTGCGTGTGGCATTGATGTGCTCGAGCATCGTCGACAAGGTCGTCGATTTCCCGCTCCCGGTGGCCCCGGTGACCAGCACCAGCCCTCGCGCGCTGTCCGCGACTTCGTGGATCACCGGCGGCAAGTGGAGCTCTTCGATGGTGGGGACCCGGTTGGGGACGACGCGAAACACCATCGATACCGAGCCGCGCTGATGGAACACGGCCAGGCGGAAACGTCCCAGGCTGGAGCTGCCGAAGCTCAGGTCCAGTTCCGCTTTCTGCGCCAGCAACTCTTTTTGACTGGTATTCAGGATGTGGTGGGCCAGATCGAGCGTGTCTTGTTTGCTGATTTCGTCGTGTGTGGTCAAGGGCAGAAGCTCGCCCTGCACTCGAAGCGCCGGCCGTGCGCCCGCTTTCAGATGCAAATCCGAGGCTTTGTGCTTGATCGCAGTCTGCAAGAGGGATTTCAAATCCACCATGGCTATTTCCGGTTAAGGATCCCCCAGCTCAAGCGGTGCGGCTGGAGAGAACACTCTGCTCGGCGTAGACGGGTGTCAGCCAACCATAGCGGTCGTCCACGCGCCCTTCCACGTAGTCGAAGAAGTCCTTTTGAAGCTGACGGGTCACCGGCCCCCGGCCGCCCGTCCCGACCTTGATCCGGTCGACGGACCGGATCGGAGTGACCTCGGCGGCCGTTCCCGTGAAAAAGAGCTCGTCGGCCACGTAAAGCATTTCGCGCGGTATCTCTTGCTCGGAAACCGGAACGTCACGTTCTTGGAGCAGCGTTCTTGCCGTGTCGCGGGTGATCCCCTGCAGGATCGAGCTGCTCACGGGAGGCGTGAAGGCTTTGCCTTCGTAGACCACGAAAAGGTTTTCGCCGCTGCCTTCGCTGACCTTGCCCTGAACGTCCAGGGCGATTCCCTCCGTAAAGCCGTTGGTGGTGGCTTCCATGCTGACCAAACCGCTGTTGAGGTAGTTGCCTCCCGCCTTGGCCAGCGACGGAGTCGTGTTGGGGGCCGCCCGATTCCAACTCGAGACGCAGACATCGACGCCCTGCTCGAGCGCCTCTTCTCCGAGGTACTTGCCCCACTCCCAGGCGAGCAGAAAAACTTCCACCGGGGCCTTCAGGGGGTTGACTCCGATCGATCCCGCACTCCGAATCACCAAGGGGCGGACGTAGCAGCCTTGAAACGAATTGGCGCGAATCGTCTC
>JBFGHF010000348.1:0-5040 GCA_041578355.1 Acidobacteriota bacterium | reverse complement strand
GTTCGTCTTTCTTCCTTCGTTTCGGCTTAGCCAAGCGTGAAGGGAGAGCGCCCGAACGGCCAAGTGAGACGTGCGAGATGAGAAGTGCGAGATTTGTCGGCCCTTCCGCCGAAGCCCGGTCGAGCGAAGGTGGGTGGGTTCCGAGACTACTTCCGACCCTTGCGGCGGGGGACCTTCTTGCCGATCGGCTCGATTTTCAGGACTTCGTAGTCTTCTTTGATGTTGGGGCTGTTGAAATTGACGTTTTCGATCCGCTCGGCCAGCATGTTGTAATCCATGCAGTCTACGGCTTGGAGCTGAAATTCAGAATCGCCCAACTCGATAGACACTCGAGCGGGGGGGTCGAAGCCGCCGAACTCTCCCACCAGGTCCATCCCGATAAACGAGCTCTGCAGGATTTCGAGCACCGGAGCGACATAGGGGTCTCCTTCGACGCCGGTATCGATCGAGAGCTTCTCGACCTTGGCTCGCTGCCCTCTCTGGTTGTAGATGTGGATCCCTTCGGGTCTCAGAGTATGCTCTTCCTCATCTTCAGAGAAGGTGATGATGTTCAAAATCGGGATCGGCCTCCGCTTGTCGTCATCGACCATTTCCAGGGTCCAGATGTTCTCGAAATCGATGAAGACATGACAGCGGGAGGCGTCGACTTTCTCCACGCGGGGCTTGTCTCCCGCCGCGGTTCCTTGGGTACTCGCCGAAAACCCGAAAAGCAAGGCCAATGGCAACCAGTGAATCATGGCCAAATTTTAGCATGACGGGGCTCGCCTCCCTGTGGAGTCGGCAGACGACCCGGGCGCGAAGCCCGGATCGCGTATCCCGGTGATTCGGTGCGAGCACCCTTGACAGAGCCGCGTTCCTGAGAACGCGGACCAGGGCGTCGCGGGCACCGGTCTTCGTTGTCACGAACAGTACATGTTCCTCTGGTCTTCGAGAGCGAGGAGCGAGAGCGAGGAGCGAGAGCGAGGAGCGAGACCGAGATCCGGCACTCCGCAAGTGTGCAAGTCAGGACCCTCAGACCAATGGACCCATGGACCAATAGACCAATAGACCAATAGACCAACTTCAAGGACAGAGGATTTCGACACCCTCCTCAAAGGAGTCGAAGCACATGGGTGCATTGCCGATGACGTCACCGTCCATCTGAACGGGAATCCGGCTGTCCCCCAGCACTTCGATCCTGGTGACCTTCTGGTAGATGACGTCCGGGTAATGGATGTGCCCACCGCGGACGCTTCCCAGCAAGTATTGGATGAAGCGCAGTCGATTCTGCGAATTGAACAGACAGACATCCAGGCAATTCTCGAACACGGTGGCACGGGGAGCCATCAACAGCTGTCCCCCGTAGTAACGGCAGTTGCTGATCACCGCGAAGGTGGCCGGATAGGCCCGGTCGTCGAGCCGGATTTCGAAGGGCTGCAGCGGCGCAGTCCAGAAGTGGCGCATCCCCGCCCACCAATAGGAGAAAGTCCCGAGCGTGCGCTTGAGGCGGGGGCTGGTTTGGCGTAACACGTAGCCATCCACGCCGATCCCGGCCATCAAGTGGAAATAGCGCGCATCACCGCGTCCCAAGTGGATGCGGCGCAGCCGGCCGGAACGGATCAGGCGCAGAGCTCGGTCGGGATGGCGGGGAATTCCCAGTTCCGAGGCCAGGACGTTGGCGGTTCCGGAAGGCAGTAGAGCGAGGGGGACCTTCCATCGCACCGCTTCGGGGAGGGCGCTGTGGATCGTCCCGTCCCCGCCCAGCACGATCAGGAGGTCCTTGTTTTCCAAATTCAGAGGTGTCGGCACGGTTTGGGAGGGGACGACTTCCGCCTCCACTCCCATCCCGTGGATTCGCTCCACCAAACGGTTGAGCCTGCGGGCGGACAAACGGAGGCGGCCCGAGACAGGATTGTAAAGAAGCAGAGCCTTGCCGAACATTTCGAGAGTCATTCTAAGCAAGTGAGGGGCCAGAATGGGCGCTCACCCCTTGCCGCCCGGCACGAACCGCTTGCTGCTGAGGGAGTTGCACCGAGCCATGGACTCCCGACAGGGGCCGGCTGGAGCAGGGCGACTTGTGCGGCAAGCGGCAAGGGTCCGGCGGCCCGGGTCGGCGGGAAGCCGTGACGGGAAGCTGAAGGGGTTCAGTCCGCTTTCAGGTTGCCCGCTGCGGGCTCGGCCAAACTCGCCAGATGCTCCAAATACACGTCACGAACTGCAACGAATTCGCTCCAGTAGCGCTCATCCAGCGGCTTGTCGGAGGGCCATTGAATCCGTTTGCGGGGATTGAGGTAGCGCCCGCGGCGGTCTTGGATCCGGTAATCGAGATGGGCGGCCGTCGCCAAGCCGGTGGACCCGACGCGGCCGATGGTCTGGCCTTGTTCTACATTCTGCCCGACCTTGACCAGGATTCGGGAGAGGTGGGCATAGCCCGTGGTGTAGCCGTTGGCATGGCGAATCTTGACGTGCTTGCCGAACCCCCCGTTCCAGCCCGCCAGCACCACCCTGCCACTGGCGGAAGCCAAGACCGCGGTCCCGCGCGGAGCCGCATAGTCCAACGCCAGGTGTGGCCGCCTTTTCTTCAGGATGGGATGAAAGCGGGAGTAGCTGAATCCCGAAGAAATGCGGGGGTGATAGCGGAAGGGGACCTTCAGAAAGGCCTTGCGCACCGAGCCGCCCTTGGCGTCGAAGAACTTCTCGACGCCCGTCTCGGGGTTGGCGAAGCGGAAGGCGTAGATGTCGCGGCCTCCCGTGTTGAACTGAACCGCGAGGATCCTGCCGTACTTGACGAATTCCTCGTCCCGGAACTTCTTCTCGACGATCAGTTTGAACCAGTCGCCCGCCTGGAGGGCGGTGAAATCGACGTCCCATTGCAGAACCTCGAGCAGATCGGCCACCAGTTGATCACCTTCGCCCATCCGCTTGAGCGTGTTGTAGAGGGAATCGGGCATGACAGCGGAGAGTTCCGAGACCCGAGTGTCGAATTCATGGCGGCCCAACTCGGCCGTGAAGCGATCCTCGTTCCGCAGGACGTTGAGGAATTCTTCGTCGCTGATCTCGTAGAGCAGGCTTTTCAGCTGCCCGCCGTCCAAAAAGCCCAATTGCAGCCGATTCCCCGCCCGGACCCGGTTGAGGTTGTAGACGTCTTGGGTTTCTTGGATGAGCCGATGGATCTGCGCCGGCTCGAGACCGTGTTGGAGCAGGACTTCCTGCAGCGTCGAGTTTCGAGGAAAGCGCTCCTCGATCAACCGCACCGGGGGTTCCGGCTGGACCACCGCCTCCTGGGCCTCCTCGACTTCTTGCGCCGCGGGCGGTTCCACCGGGTTGGCGGGCTGCAAACCCAGGAGAAGAAGAGCCGAAACCACGAGCAGCAGCAGGAGCAACGGTCTCACGCTTTCAACCTCTCAGTCTTTCCCCAGCCCGAATCAGGCCCGTTCGATCTTCGTCAGAAGCCGCTTCTCGACGATCGCCGGCACCAAGCCCTTCACCGAACCACCCCAGCGGCAGACCTCTTTGACCAAGCTCGAACTCAAGTACGAATACTCCTGGGCCGGGACCATGAAAACCGTCTCGATGTCCGAGCGCAAGCGTCGATTCATCAAGGCCATCTGAAACTCGTAATCGTAATCCGTTACGGCACGTATTCCCCGCACCACCACCCTGGCCTCCCGGGCCGCCGCGAAATCGACCAGCAGGCCTCGGAAAGTGTCGATGGCGACATTATCCCAAGCCCGTGTGACGTCGCCCAGCATTTCGACGCGTTCCTGTACGTCGAACAATGGCTGCTTCTCCCGGTTCACCAGCACTGCCACCGTGACGGAAGAGAAGATCTGGCGAGCGCGGGCGATGATGTCCAAGTGTCCATTGGTGACGGGATCGAAAGAACCTGGATAAATGGCCGCAACACGCTCCGCCATGAGCGGCGCTATCTTAGCAGGCTTTGGTCGTTGGGTCCATTGGTCTATGGGTCCATTGGTCCATTGGTCTATTGGTCTATTGGTCTATGGGTCGGACGACGGAGGTCGGAAGACGGAGGTCGGAAGACGCAGGACGCAGCATGGAAGACGTTCCATCCCAAAACCTGTTAGTTTGTCTTATTGCCATGGCATCAAAGCGAGTAGCTTATTTTTTGGCGATCGTCCTGGCGATTTCCATTTTCGCTCTGGACCTGCTCGTGCCTCGCGGAATCGCCGTCGGGATGCTCTACGTCCTGGTCGTGCTGGTTTCGCTGCTCACACCGGGCCAGCTCGCGCCGCTGGCGGCGGCATCCGCCTGTTCGGGGTTGATCATGCTGGGCGCGTATTACTCGGCGCCGGGGGGTCTCCCTTGGATGTTTCTGGCCAACCGCGTACTGGCCATTTTTTCCGTCTGGCTGACAGCCGGCCTGGGCATTCAGTCCAAGCAGACTCGCGAGGAAATGCAGGTTCTACGACTGCGGCGAGTCCGCGAAGCCCTGAGCCTCAAGGATGAAGCGCTGAGCCGCTCCGAGGAAGAGTTGCATAAGAAGTCGGCGCTTCTGAAATCGATCGTGGACAGCATGAGCGACGGAGTGATCGTGGCCGACGAGACGGGACACTTTCTGGTCTTCAACCCGGCGGCCGAGCGCTTGGCCGGCTTGGGCGCGGTGGAAGGCGGCCCCGAGAAATGGACGGAGAAGTACGGCCTCTTTCTGCCGGGAGGCGAAGTTCCCTATCCTCCCGAAAAACTTCCCCTGGCCAGGGCGATCACGGGAGAGGTGGTTGAAGAGGCCGAGGTGGTGGTGCGAAATCCGGAGTATCCACACCATGTGACGCTCAGCGTCAACGCCGCCCCCGTGCGCGACGAGGAGGGGCGGTTGCGGGGCGGCGTCGCCCTCTTTCGCGACATCACCGAAAGGAAGAAAATCGAGGCGGAGCTGCTGCGCGCCAAGAACGACGCCGATCTCGCCAATCGCGCCAAGAGCATCTTCCTGGCCAACATGAGCCACGAGATCCGCACACCGATCAACGGTGTGCTGGGCATGACGAGCCTTCTCCTCGAGACCGATCTCACCCGTGAGCAGCGCGAATACGCCGAGACGAC
>JBFGHF010000347.1:0-5043 GCA_041578355.1 Acidobacteriota bacterium | reverse complement strand
TCGGCTGCGAGAACTCGAGGACGACCAAGAACCCGGAGGGTTTCAAAACGCGGTGCATCTCCGCCAAACCAGAGGCGTAGTCCTCCAGATTCCGCAAGCCGAAGGCGATGCTCAGCCCCGAGAATGAAGCGTCCCGAAAGGGAAGGCGCAAGGCATCACCCTCCACCAGGCTGATGCCGTTTCCGCTCGCTCGAGATTGCAGCTTCGAGGATGCCTGGAGGAGCATGGGATGAGAAAAGTCGCAGCCGACGACCTGGACGTGATCGCAGAATTCCAAGGCCAGGTCACCGGTTCCGGTGCAGAGATCGAGCAATGGACCGGCGACCCGGATTTCGGGGACGGCCACACGCCTCGCCCTCCAGCGCCAATAACGGTCCGCCGAAAGCGACAACAGGTGGTTTAAAAGATCGTAGCGAGGGGCGATCGCCCCGAACATCTCTCGAATTCGCCGCGAACTTCGATCCACCATCAGGGGTGCTTCCGGGTGAGGACTACCGATCCGTTGCAAGCACCGTTCTGGCGCCAAGGTGCAAGAGCGTCAGCTGGGCTGGCCCGCTCCCGGTCGTTCACCGGAAACAAGCTCTTGGCAAATCTCTCCGATCAAAGCCGACGCCAGATCTCCCCGGATCTCGGTCTTTCCGATCTCCTTGAGCAAGACGAAATACTGGGTTCCGTCGAGGCGTTTTTTGTCTCGTTCCATCGCCTCGAGCAGTTCATCCTTGGCCAAGTGGGAAATCGGGGGGAGTTCTCCCACCCTGACGATCAAACGATCGATCCGCCGCAGGGTCGGCTCATCGATATTGCCGAGCTGTCGGGAGAGTTTGGAGGCGGCCAACATGCCGTAGGCCACCGCCTCACCGTGGGTGATGTCCTTGAAACCCGCCGCCACCTCGAGGGCGTGGGCGAAGGTGTGACCGAAATTCAGAATGCGCCGGAGATCCGATTCTCTTTCGTCCAGCGAGGTGATTTTCGACTTGATCCGGCAGGAGCGGCTGATCACCGTCTCCAGGGTGGCCGGCTTGCGAGCCAGGAGATTGTCGAGCTCGCTTTCCAGGAACTCGCAAAAACCGGGGTCGTAGATCAAACCGTGTTTGATGACCTCGTAGATCCCGGAACGAAAATCCCGCTCCGGCAGGGTGGACAAGGTTTGCGTGTCGATGCAGACCAATTTGGGTTGATGAAACACCCCGATCATGTTTTTGCCGTGCGGGTGGTTGACGCCGGTTTTACCGCCCACGGAACTATCCACCTGTGAAAGTAGCGTGGTGGGAAGCTGGACAAAGGGCACGCCGCGCAGGTAGGTGGCGGCCACGAATCCCGCGACATCCCCCGTCACCCCCCCGCCCAGCGCGACAATGGTGGAAGTGCGATCGGCCCTTTGGGCAATCAAGTAGGTATAGATGTTCTCCACCGTATGGAGGTTCTTGTGCTTCTCTCCGTCGGGAATGAAGATGGTCGTGACCTCGAAGCCGCCGCGGCTGAGGTTGTTCTCCAAGCCGATCCCGTGGAGGTCGAAAACCGTTGTGTTGGCAACCAGGAAAATGCGCTTGCCGATCGAACGAGTGCGGAAACACTCGGCGGCTCGACTGAGAAGTTGGGGAGCGATCAGGATGTCGTAACTACGAGCGCCCAGCTTGACGTGAACAGTTTTCATCTCAACTCAGAATCGAATCGTGTTCAGACCAACATTCCTTCGGATGGGGTGCTGGCCGTGGCGTATTTGCGTCGCGGGATCCGACCAGCCAGGAAGGCCGCCCGACCCGCCTCGACGGCGAGCCTCATTGCCCGCGCCATGCCCACGGGATCCTTGGCGCCCGCGATCCCCGTGTTCATCAGGACCCCGTCGGCTCCCAGTTCCATGGCGATCGCGGCGTCGGAGGCCGTGCCGACCCCCGCGTCGACAATCAATGGCACCGATATCAACTCTCGTATGATACTCAGATTGTGCGGATTCTGAATCCCAAGCCCGGACCCGATCGGAGCGCCGAGGGGCATGACGGCGGCGGCTCCGAGGTCCTGAAGCTTCTGACAAACAACGGGATCGTCGTTGGTGTAAGGCAGCACGGTGAAGCCTTCCTTGACCAAGATTCTGGTCGCTTCCAGCAGGGCCTCGTTGTCTGGAAAGAGCGTCTTCTCGTCGCCTATCACTTCCAACTTCACAAACTCGGAGAATCCCGCTTCTCGAGCCAGGCGAGCGTAGCGAATGGCGTCTTTTGCCGTGTAGCAGCCCGCCGTGTTGGGCAGAAGAGTCACTCGCTTCGTGTCGATCCGTGAAAGCAGTGAACCGCTCGAACTGTCTGCCAAATCGACTCTGCGCACCGCCACGGTGACGATTTCTGCGCCACTGGCCTCGATGGCCTCGGCCATCGTTTCGAGATCGCGGTACTTTCCAGTGCCGACGATCAGCCGGGAAGCGAATTCCCTCTCGCCCAGTTTCATTTTGTCGGTCATTTCCACGTCCTATCCGCCACCCACGAAATGGACCACTTCGAGGCGGTCGCCTTCACACAGGGCTCGGCTCGCCCAGTGCTCTCGAGGGACAATCCGTTCGTTGAGCTCGACCGCCACGGGCGCCCCGGACAGCTCCAGATCGCTGAGCAATTCGTCTACGCTCCAAGCGTCCGGAATCATGCGTGAGGTTCCATTGAAGACGATCTCGATCTGTCTTCGCATCCCCGTCAAGCGTACCCCTGTCGCCCAAAAGCCTCTCGTCGCAGCCCCGCGCTCGTCAGCTCGCCTGTTCCTCTTCGCGAGAAGTCACTCGGGGCCGAACAAAACAGTGTATCGCCACCTCGCCTGGCCTCGCAACTTGGAGAGCAAAAGGGTAATGCTCCAACCGGTCTGGGACGACCAAACGCCGGCCGGACCAGGGAACAGGATCTTGCAAGGTCGCTCCGTCGGGGGGTTCTTTGCAGGGAAAGAACAGCCCCAACCGGGGGGAGCGAAGCGCCATCTGCGCAGGGGCGAGGCGGCAATCCCAAACCTCGGCGGGATGCTACGGATTCCCAGCGACCTGACAGGCCGGCCGTGAAAGCTCATTCCCGTTATTCGGGTATTACCCGGAGGGTGCGCGGTTGAAAGGATGGTGGAACACCCGTTACTTTGGGGGGATGAGATCGGCCTTGAGACGTTTTCGAAAGCCCAGTTTGTGCCACGGATTCCCTCTTTTCGGACGGCTCCTCTCGTCCTGCCTGGCCATTGCCCTTCTCAGCATCGGCCAGTCGAGCGGCGGCGAGACCGTCAAGTGGCAGCTGACGGAGGTGGCCAAGCAGGCGGGAGTCGACTTCACTCTGATTTCGGGAACGGCGGAAAAGAAATTTCTGGTCGAGACCATGGGCGGCGGAATCTGCGTGCTCGATTTCGACGGCGACGATTGGCCCGATCTATTCTTCGTCAACGGCACGCTGCGAGAGCATTGGCTGAAGGGAACCGGCCCCTCGGACCGACTATTTCGAAACAAAGGAGATGGTTCCTTCGAGGACGCGACGGGCCCGGCCGGGCTCCAGGACAGTGCCTGGGGAATGGGTTGCGCGGCAGCGGACTACGACAACGACGGCGACACCGATCTCTATGTCGCCAATTTCGGGTCCAACGCACTCTACCGGAACGACGGAAACGGTAAGTTCACCAATATCATCTCGAGTTCCGGCGCCGATGATCCCAGTTGGAGCACGGGAGCGGCCTTCGGCGACTACGACGCCGACGGGGACCTGGATTTATACGTGGCCAACTACATCGAATTCGATTTCGAGAAACCGGCCGGAGACCCGAGATTCTGTTCTTATCGAGGCGTGACGGTCGCCTGCGGTCCCCGCGGAATCGCAGCCGCCAGGGATTCCCTCTACCGCAACGAGGGGGGTGGGCGCTTCAGCGACGTCTCCGAAACTTCCGGGATCAGGAAGGCGGAAAGCGCTTACGGGTTTCAGCCGATGTGGACGGATATGGATCTCGATGGGGACGTCGATGTGTTCGTGGCCAACGACAGCACGCCCAATTTCCTCTGGGAGAACCAGGGAGACGGGACCTTCCAGGAGAATGCACTCCTGCTCGGACTGGCCTACAACCAGGAGGGCCGGGCTCAAGCCAACATGGGAGTGGACATCATCGACTACGATCTGAACGGATACCTGGATCTCTATTCAACCAACTTCTCCGACGACTATCACGTGCTCTACAAAAACAGTGGCCGTTCTTTCTTTCAGGATGTGACATTCGCATCCAGAATCGCGCAAGTCACCTTCAAGTTCCTCGGTTTCGGTTCGGTCTTCGTCGACATGGACAACGACGGACTGCCCGATATCTTCGCCGCCAACGGGCATATTTACCCGGAGGTCGAAAAGTTCGGTTTGGGAAGCGATTACAAGCAAGCCAATCAATTGTTCCACAACCTGGGGAATGGTGAGTTCGCGGCGGTGACGGAGGCAGGCTCGGGCCTGGCCTCGATCAAGTCCAGCCGAGGCATCTCCTTCCTGGACTGGGACCGCGACGGCGACCTCGATCTGGTGGTTTCGAACATGGACGACGAGGCCGACCTGCTGCGCAACGACACCGAACCACGCGGCAACTACATTCAGATTGTCCTGCGAGGGAGCAAATCGAATCGAGACGGCGCCGGGGCCCGTGTGATTCTGGAAGCGAATTCCAGCCGGCAACTTCAAGAATTGCATTTGGGGGCCAGCTTTCTGGGGAACAACCAGAAGATGCTCCATTTCGGGCTGGGATCGGCCACCCGGGCGGATCGCATAGTGGTGCACTGGCCGTCCGGAGTCCAGACGGAGCTCACGTCTCAACCGGCGAATCGTCGCCTTTTGATCGACGAAGCGCAGGGCCTGATGCCTTGAGGCCGAGAGAGGACTCAGCAGCGCCGACCGCGATCGGCGGGAGTCCGAGCCGAAACCGATTTCGGTCCTGATTCCGATCCCGAACTGCGATCCCACGTTCGGGAACTGGGCAGCCCCACCACCCCCCTTCCGGGTCCAAGAGAGTTATGGTCGAAAGTTGGGGATGGGGGTGTCTGAGAGGCGGCGTATCCTGAATCCGTGT
>JBFGHF010000346.1:0-5059 GCA_041578355.1 Acidobacteriota bacterium | reverse complement strand
GCCTGGTTGGCTCGCTTCTACGGCAACTCCGTCCACCTGCCCGATCTTTACGTCGAAAAGATCGGGGACTCGGAAGCGTCTCGCAGGGTTACGGTGAGCGGCACCGACAACTTCTTCCGACATGAGCTGGTCAGGCCGCGGGTGGTTTCCTTCACCCACCCCGACGGCAAACCGGTCTGGGGAATGCTCTTCGAGCCCGAGGATCCGCTCCCGGAGCGGGCCGCCATCCTCCACATCCACGGCGGGGGCTACCGCCAGTTCAGCCACCGGGGCTGGTCCGTTTACGGATATTCGATGCATCTGGGATTCATCAACTATCTGGTCGGCCAGGGTTACTACGTCCTCGATTTCGATTACCGCGGCGGCGCCGGATTCGGCCGCGACTACCGCACCGACATCTACCGTTCGATGGGCGTCAAGGACGTCGAAGGGGCGCTCTCGGCGATCGATTACCTGGTCTCGGAGCATGGAGTGGACAGAGACCGGGTCGGGATCTACGGGATTTCCTACGGTGGGTTTTTCACCTTGATGTCGCTCTTCAAGCATCCCGGGGTCTTTGCCGCGGGCATCGCCAACGCCGCCGTCGCCGACTGGGCGCACTACAACCATGTCTGGACCAGCCGCGTCCTCAACCTCCCCGAATCGGACCCCGAGGCTTTTCGCGTCTCCAGCCCCATCCACCACGCCGGGGGCCTGGAGGATCCCCTCCTCATCGTTCACGGCCTGATCGACGACAACGTCCAGTTCCAGGACGCCGCCCGCCTGGTCCAGAAGCTGATCGAGGAGGAAAAGGACTTCGAGGTAATGTTCTATCCCACCGAACGCCATGTGATCGAGGAGGAACCGAGCCGCTTCGATTACGTGCGGAGGGCGGCGCAATTCTTCGAAAAACATTTGCTGCGCAGATGACGTCTCTCAGTCCGGGCATTGCGGAGGATCGTCGCTGGGTTCGCTGAAGGTCAAGATGTAGCCGTTGGGGTCGCGGACGGCGAACTCGCGGCGGCCGTAGGAATAGACTTCGGGACCCCAGACGATTTCGACTTCATCCTTGATGCGGCGGTGGTAGGCCCGCACGTCCTCGACGTGGAAGTAGAGCTGGCCGGAAAGGCAGGGCTCAGGGTCGCGGCGCTCCAGGTCCAAGTAGAAACAGAGATGGACGGGACCGTGGTCGAGAAAGCAGATTCGGGGATCGTGGGGAGGAGAAGCCGAGTCGAGCACGAAGCCCAGGACCCCGCTATAGAAGTCGATGGTCGCCTGCAGGTCGTTGGTCTTGAGCATGGGAGTAACGTTGGTGAATCTCATGGGAATCTCGGTTGCCGGCTCTCGCTCGCGCTCTCGGTCTCGCTCCTCGCTCGCGAAAACCAGACTCGGACTACCCGGGGAGACGCCAAGCGGCTCTGTGAAAGGTGCTCGCGCCGATCATATTCCAGCACGCCCCCAAGCGCCCCTCAACCCATCAGGATCCTCTCCGGACCGGTGTAAATGTTGAAACTGTCTCCCCGCACGAACCCCAGCAGCGTCATTTCGAAATCGCGCGCCAATTCGACGGCCAGGCTGGAAGGGGCGCTGACGGCGGCGACGGCGGGGATCCCCGCCACCAGGGCTTTCTGCATGATCTCGAAGCTGCTGCGGCCGCTCACCATCAAGACATGTTCGTCGAGCGGAACGCGGCCCTGGAGAAAGAGCTCGCCGACCACCTTGTCCACGGCGTTGTGCCGGCCCACGTCTTCGTGAAGACTGATCAGTTTCCCCCGCGCGTCGAAAAGACCGGCGGCATGGAGTCCCCCCGTTTCGCGAAAGACCGCCTGGGCTCCACGGAGTTGATCGGTCAGGCCTCGGATGACTTTCCGTTCCAGAAGGGGTTTGCCCTTTTTCATGGGCCTGCATCCGGTCACTTCTAGAGCTTGCAGAGAAGCCTTCGAGCAGACTCCGCAGCTCGATGTCGTATAGAAGTTGCGCTGCAGGCGGCCGGCGTCGAAAGCGACTTCGGGAGCGAAGGTGACGCAGACCGTGTTGCAGTCGGCGGCCGGGGTGCCTGCCTCGATCTTGCTGATCTGAGCCGGATTCTCGAGTATCCCTTCGCCGTGAAGAAACCCCACCGCCAGCTCGCGGTCATGGCCTGGTGTGCGCATCGTGATACTGATGCTTTGTTGCTGGGGGCAGCCTTGGCGCTGAAAGGAGAGCCGAATCTCGAGGGGCTCTTCGGTGGCAAGGAGATCGTCACGCTCCTCGAGGCGACCGCCCGATATCGAGGAAATGCGGACGGCGCGTGTCGAGTCGACCGTTTTCCTCGGTGCGTGTTTTGTCATGGGGAGACCCCCTGGTTTCGGGATGGACTCAGTCCACTCGATGCTTTGATTCCGGCTCCAACCCGGAGACCGAATCCCGCCGCAGGATTCGGAGCGCGCAGAGGGGCTGACGAGCGCGGCAAGCGTCTCATTCCTCCCGAAGCATTTCCACCACGGCATTGTAGTCGGGCATACCGCAGCGCGGATCGGATCGTCCCCTCATGATCAGGACGTTCCCCTCGGGCCAGTGGACCTGGAGATTGCGAGGTTGGATCGGCGCCAGTCTGACTCGGCCGCGCAACTCGCCGGTCGGCGAGCGCAGCAACACCGGATCACCGTCGGAGAGCCCAATCGACTCGGCATCTCCCGGGTTGACCAGGATCTCATCGCGCCGAGCGCCGGTAAGGGGGTCGTAGTCGGATTGCACCATACTGTTGAATTGCTTGCCGCGGCGAGTGCTGAGCAGGAAGGCGCCGCTGGGCAGATCCCCGGCAGGAGGTTCGAGTGTGTGGAAATGGGCTTTTCCGTCGTCGGTCGGAAAAAGCGGTCCTTCGCAGAGACGCGGGCCTCCCCACTGTAGGGCATCGCCTTTCTTTTCCAGCTTCTCGATGCCGGAATAAAAGGGCACGTCGTCGGCTATTTGGTGACGAATATTGCGCGTGTCCTGAAAGTCGATCAAATGAGCCCGGCGGGGATGGGCCTTTTGGGCCATCTGCATCAGGATCTCCCACTCCGAGCGGCTCTCGCCGATCCTTCGGCCCGGGATCTCCGGGCTGTAGATGATGTAGCGTTCGGTGGTGGTTTCGGTCCCGCCTCCCTCCTGTTCGTAGCGGGTCTTCGCCGGCAGCAGCAACACCGATTCGGAGGGTTCGACCAGCATCTGCGGGGAAATCACGATGTCCTGGTGAATCCTCAAGGGGACTCTTTGCAGCGCCTGCCTGACGTATTCCGGCTCGGGAAGGGTTTCCAGGAAATTGCCGCCTAAGGAATAGAGCACGTCGATGTCCCCGCGATGGGCGGCGTCGATCATCTCGACGGCCGAAAGTCCCGGCTGGGAGGGCACCGGAAAGCCCCATTTTTCAGAGAGGAAAGCGGCGTTCTCCGCCCCCACCGGACGGCCCCCCGGGAAGACGTTGGGGACGCATCCGACTTCCGCGCCACCCTGGACTCCGCTGTGTCCGCGGATGGGCATGAGGCCGCATTTCTCCCGGCCCACCATGCCGCGGGCCAGTGCAAGATTGATGATGGCAAGAACATTGTCGACGCCGAAGACGTGTTGGGTGACGCCCATGCTCCAAACGAAAACGGCATGGGAGGCCCGGGCGTAAACCTCGGCGAAATCCGTCATGCGGTTTCTGGGGCATCCCGAAAGCAGTTCGAGCCCGTCCCAAGGTTGAACGGCCAAGGCCTCCGCCAGCTCCTCGAAGCCTCGGCAATGACGCTCGACGAAACTTCGGTCCACGCCGTTGTTCTCGATCAGAGCCTTGAGAACTCCGTTGAAAAAGGCGACGTCGCCGCCGCTGTGAATCGAATAGAAGTCGTCGGCCAAACGGGTCCCGAAGATCGCGCTTTCGGGGACGGAGGGGACCCAGTAGCGCTCCAACCCCGGTTCCTGGTAGGGGTTGACGACCGCGATCCGGGTGCCGTTCTGCTTGGCGTAGTACATGTAGCGGGTGGTGACGGGCTGATTGTTGGCTACGTTCGATCCGATCAGCACCAGCAGGTCGGTGCCGATCCAGTCTCGGTAGGAACAAGTGGAAGCGGAGGCGCCGAGACTGGTTTTCAGTGCGGTCGTGCTGGGAGCATGGCAGATGCGCGCCGAGTTGTCGACGTTGTTGGTGCCCAGGAAGCGGGCGACTTTCTGGGCGGCGTAATAGACCTCGTTGGTGATACCGCGTGAGGTCAGATAGAAGGCGATTCGCCGCGGATCAGCGGCCCCCAGCCGCTCTCCACCCAAACCGAGGGCCTCCTCCCAGCTGAGGGGTCGAAAACCCGGCTCTCCTTTCCTCCTCAAGAGTGGAAGGGGCAATCTGCCCAGGTCGCGCAACGCCCGGCCCGAACGGTCGTGCAAAGTCCGCAGGTCGGCCAAGCGTCGCACGTCGAGCGCGGCCATGGTGTTGAGCTTGAGGAGTTTGAGCCGCACCGTGCAGAGGTGCACTCCATCCATGGTGAAGTCGCGCAGCCCCGTGGTCCCCAGGGCGCATCCATCGCAGACTCCGTCACGAAGGATCCTCCAGGCATAGGGGAGCTCACCGCGATTCTCCCAGGCTGTCCGCAACATCTCCCGATAATGATGGGGTTTGATCTCACCGGCGCCGTTGGGCATCCAGCCCGCCCAGTTTTTGGGATTCCAGGACTTCACGGGGTTAGTCTACAGTCTGCGGTCGGCAGTCTGCAGAACGATTCCACTCAACCCCGCAGCACAGCCTTCGACGCGGTCCGCATGCCTCAGGATGCCAGCGGCCGGAAAAGATGCGGAGTGCCGAGAGCGAAGAGCGAGACCGAGTGGTTCGGGGTTGGGGAGCTTTCGGCCCTGAGCACCGTCCGGTCCGCCCCACGCCCCACGCCCCGAGCCCCAAGCCGCCAAAGTGTGATCCGGCTCATGTTCTTAAGGGACGGGGGCTTGCTAGAGTGATCGGGTGTCCATTTCATTGAGACTCAGCGAGGGGTATTCGAACCTCTTAGAGGGTTCGCGCGTCGTTTTGCGTCTGCGTGGCGGCCCGGCCGATCTGAGTCTCGATCTGTCGCCCATGGCCTTGGTCCGGCAAAAG
>JBFGHF010000345.1:0-5061 GCA_041578355.1 Acidobacteriota bacterium | reverse complement strand
GGGCCTTCTGAAGGACCTCGCTATCCACTACAACGGTCAGATTCGCCATCCACGTGCTCCACGGGATCAGTGTAGCACGAATCTCGAAATCCCCAACCCTACCTCCCCACAAAGCTGGGGATTTTGACTCAGCTAAATTCCAAAGCTGTGGCCGCCGCCGGTGACCTTAAGGCCGCGTCCCGCTGAATTCTAAAGCTGTGACACCCCTGCGCCGGTGACAACCGCGCCCGGGACATCAGAGCCATCGCGGGCTGCCCCCCTTCACAATTCGTCCCTCACTGTTCACAATTCCTTGAATGCCGGAACACAACTTCGCCCCCCCGCGGGGGCAGCTGCTTCAGATCGAAATCGAGTCCAAGGCGCTCAAGGACAACCTCTTGGGCGATCCGGCCGGGCGCTCGGTTGCCGTCTATCTGCCCTCCGAACTGGACCTTTCGCGTCCCGACGATTGTCCCCTCTTCCTCTATCTGGCGAGCTACACGAATAGCGGACTAGGCAAGGTTTCCTGGAGGTTCTTCGGCGAGAGCATTCCTCAACGCATCGATCGGCTGATCTCGGAAGGTCGGATGGGGCCCGTCATGACGGTCTTTCCGGACTGTTTTACGACCCTGGGCGGCAATCAGTACGTGAACTCGCCCCTGATGGGGCTCTGGGAGGACTTTCTGCTGGAAGAGCTGCTGCCCCGCGTCGAGTCGGAATGGGGCGTAGGGGGAAATCCGGGACGGCGCGCAGTCTTGGGCTACTCGAGCGGCGGCTACGGCGCTTTGCGCCAGGGACTCCTCTATGGAAATCGCTGGGGAGCCGTCGCCTGCCATTCCGGGGACATGGGTTTCGAGCATGTGTTCCGGGGCAATCTGCCCGTGGCCGCAACGGGGTTGGAAGCCCACGGGGGCGGCCCGAGCGAGTTTCTCAAGAGCTTTCGGGCTTCGCCCCATGTGGGGGGCCAGTCGATCAATCTGCTGATGATGCTGTGCATGGCGGCCAGCTTCGATCCCGCTCCCGGGGGCGCTGCGGGAATCCGGCTCCCCGTCGATCCCCATACCTGTCGGCTGGACGAGAAGCGTTGGAGGCGCTGGCTGGACAACGATCCGCTGGAGATGATCGAGAAAGCCGGATACAGGGACAACTTGAAAGCACTGCGAGCGCTCTACTTCGATTGCGGCAACCGCGACCAGTACCACCTGCATTTCGGCGCCCGGGCCCTTTCCGAACGACTCGGCCAACTCGAAATCCCGCATCGATACGAGGAATTCGAAGACACCCATAGCGGTGTGGAGTACCGCCTCGATGTCTCGTTGCCGCTGCTCTACGACGCACTGGTCGGTTTGAGGGGCGTGTTCCAGGGCGTCGATCAGGGCTAGACGATCAAGGGGAGTTCTGCCCACACCAACGAGTCGGCAACCATCACAGAGTCTAATGGTGAGAGCGGGTTGCCCAAATCCAAGGTGGGCGACCCTGACAGAGCTTCGTTCGTGAGAACGAAGGCAAACTCCGCGTTCTTGATCCGTCCGTCTGCAATCTCAATGGGGGGCCTCGCGGCACAGAACGGAGGACGCTATACGGACTTAACCGCTTTGCTGCGAGTAATCGTCAATCCGACGCAGGAAGATCTCGCCCAGGTCGGCCAGTTTGCGCTCTGCCACACCGTGGACCCGCAAGAACTCCTCGGGGGTGGTCGGCCGGCGCCGAGCCATGTCGCGCAGGCTGGCATCGCTGAAGATGAGATAGGGTGGCACGTTTCTCTTTCCCGCCAGGCGCAAACGCAGCTTCCGAAGCTCATCGAACAGGGTCCGGTCGACGCCGTCCCAGGACTCTCGTTCGAAGCGAGCCTCGCGGACGCGGCGCCCTTTGATCGGCATCAGCCAGACCTGGCGTTCGCCCCGCATCACCATCCAGGAGGCCGGGTTCAACTTCAGGACCGGGTATTCCCCGTCGCTGCGCGCCAACACTTCTTGGTCGATGAGCTGATAGATGAGGTTGATGATCTGCTTGCGGGTGCTGGACTCGAGCAGGCCGTAGGTGCTGAGCCGATCGTGACCAAGAGTGCGAACCCGCTCGTTCTTGGCGCCTAGAAGGATATCGGCGGTGTGCCCCACTCCAAAACGCTCTCCGGACCGTGCCACACAGGAGAGTATCTTCTGCGCCGTGACGGTGCCGTCCTCGAGATCTTCCACCTCACCCAAGCAAAGATCGCAGGCCTGACAATCTTCAGGCCCGTAGTCCTGCCCGAAGTACTGTACGAGTTTGCGGTGTCGGCACCCGCCGGGGGCGCAGAAACGGCGCATTTCACCGAGCATGCCGAGCGTCGCCGTGACCACCGCCGGGTCGGCTTCCGAAGACGATTTCTGCATCAGGCTCTCCCAACGCAGGACGTCGGCCGGGGAGTAGAAGAGAATGCACTCGGCCTCGAGTCCGTCGCGCCCGGCTCGCCCCGACTCTTGCTGATAGTGCTCGATCGACTTGGGCATGGCGGCATGGATTACGCAGCGAACGTCGCTCCGATCGATCCCCATTCCGAAGGCCACGGTGGCCACGATGATGTCGATCCGGTCTCGCGAGAAGGCCTCCTGGGCGGTCCTTCGCTCCTCGGCCGTCATCCCCGCGTGGTAAGCCAAGGCTCGATAACCCGTTTCCTGGAGATGAGAGGCCAGCCTCTCCGTGTCGGCTCGAGTGATGCAATAGACGATCACGGCTTGGCGTTTATGACGGGCCAGGACCTCACCCACCTGGCTGCGCAAATCAAGCCGGGGAACGACCCGGTAGATCAGGTTGGGACGATCGAAGTCTCCCACCAGAATCCGCGGCTCGCGGAGCCCGAGTTGGGCGACGATGTCGTCGCGGACTCGCCGGGTCGCCGTCGCTGTAAAGGCCTGAACGGAGGCCTCGGGAAACCGCTTTTTGAGCATCGAGAGCCGCCGGTACTCGGGACGGAAATCGTGTCCCCAGTGGCTGATGCAGTGGGCCTCGTCAATCGCGAAAGAACCGATTCCGCAACCCTTCAGGGTCGTCGTGAAGCCGGGGGAAAGCAGGCGTTCAGGGGAGAGGAAAAGCAGCCGGCAATCGCCTGCCCGAAGCTGTTCCAGGGTCCGACGTTGTGCCGAGCGGCTGAGATTGCTGTGCAGTGCCGCGGCCGGATAACCGTTGCCCACCAATCCAGCGACTTGATCGTGCATCAACGAAATCAGCGGAGAGACCACGACGTCGGTCCGCCCCGAGAGCAGCGGCGGAACCTGGTAACAAAGCGACTTCCCTCCCCCGGTGGGCATAACCACCAGCGAGTCCCGGCCTTCCAGACCCGCCTGGATCGCCTCGTCCTGCAGCGGTCTGAGAGAATCGAACCCCCAATAGCGGCGCACCACTTCCAGGATCCGCGAAACACCGACCTCCTGCAGGTCCCGTTTTAAAGTCGTTTCACCCAATTCGCCCAGCCTACCTCGACATACACCAATGCCCACCGTCAGACCCGGCGGACACGGAATGCCAGCTTCATGCATCCTATCAGCCACCCCCGAAGAATTTGCCCCGTCCGTTTTCCTCGACTACCCTCTGAAATCGTCTTTGGAGTGGAATCGAGAAATGCGTGGTGTGATCGCTGCAGGCAACCAACTGACCGCTCAGGCCGGAGCGGACATCCTGGCCCGGGGAGGCAATGCCGTCGATGCCGCCGTGGCAGCCGCCTTTGTTTCCTTTATCTCGGAAATCGGCCTCACCCATCCGGGCGGGAGCGGGATCGCACAGGTGTTCGATCCGGGGACCGCCTCGGCCCAGGTCTACGACTTTTTCAGCAACACGCCAGGACTGGGAGGACAATTCCCCGAGAAGCTGGATTTCCACGAAGTCACCATCGATTTCGGCCCCGCGACCCAGAGCTTTCACCTGGGACGCGGTTCCGTGGCGGTGCCCGGAAGCCTGGCGGGGCTGTGCCAACTGGCCGCCGAGCGAGGATCGCTTCCGCTTGGACTGTTGCTCGAACCGGCCATACGCCTGGCCCGCCACGGGGCCGCTCTCGACAAGTTTCAAGCCGACACTTGCCTGCTCTTGGAGCCCCTCTACACCCACACACCCGAAATTCGGGAGATTTTCGAACCCGATGGACGGATGGTTGAAGCGGGCGAAAAGATCTTCTTGCCGCAGCTGGCGAGGACCCTGGAGGAACTCGCAGCGGAGGGCTCCGAATACTGCCGCCATGGCCGTTTTGCGGAGTTGTTGCTCGAGGACCAGCGAAAGAACGGCGGCCTCGTCACTCAACTCGATCTTGACGAGTACCGGGTCGAGCGATCCGACCCGATTGCCGTCCGCTACAGGGATCATCAGGTGTTGATGCCGCCGCCTTGCTCGACGGGCGGCGTTTTGACTGCGTTCTCGCTGCTGTTGTTGTCGGCTTTCGAACCCTACGATTCGGACCGGCACGCTGACTCTCTTCGGCTCCTGGCGGAGACCATGGCGGCCACCTCCCGGGCTCGCCGCCAGTGGGACCACTGGCTGGAAACTCTCGACCCGGCTCGAGCCGTCTCCCGGTTCCTCGCTGCCCGTTTCATCGAGGAATGGGCTTGCGAGGTGGAAAAAGGTCTGAGCGGGCGCCGAGCGCCTCGAGTCTCGGAGTCGGAAGGCCCCGCCGATACGACCCATTTGAGCGTCGTGGACGCGGCGGGGACGGCGGTCAGCCTGACCACCAGCGCGGGGGAATCGGCGGGCTTCGTGGTTCCCGGGACCGGAGTGATCGCCAACAACCTGATGGGCGAAGCCGACCTGCACCCGAAAGGCTTTCATACCAGACCGGCGGGCCAACGAATCCCAACCATGATGACGCCGACTCTGGTTTTGCGCGACGGGCGTATCCGCTTCGTCCTGGGCACGGGAGGCAGCACCCGAATTCGGAGCGCCATTCTCCAGGTCTTGACCAACCTGATCGATCGCGGCATGCCCCTGCAGGCGGCCGTCGATGCGCCCCGAATCCACTTGGAAGACGGAGTGCTGCAGTGCGAAAAGGAGATTCCAGCACGCTGCTTGGAGGACTTGGCGGGCTGGGGTTGGAAGGTCAACCACTGGCCTCAAAAAAGC
>JBFGHF010000344.1:0-5096 GCA_041578355.1 Acidobacteriota bacterium | reverse complement strand
GATTGTCTTGTTGGTGATCGGTTGTGCTCCCCCCCCGAACGCGGGACCCGACCCGGGCGAGGTGCGGGCCGCAATCGACGAGGTCAACGCCCGACTTTCGAAAGCCTTCAACGACAACGACCCCGCCGGTGTTGCGGCGTGCTACACGGAAGACGGCGTGGTGATGGCGCCCAATGCCCCTGCTTTGAGGGGGCGGGCCAACATCGAGCAAGGGCTCGGTCCCGAGATCGCCTTGGTCAGCAATCTCGAGCTCACGACCAAAAAACTCGAGGTCCTGGGCGACACGGCGATCGAAGAAGGAACGTACACGGTTGATCTCGGCCCCATCGCCGACCGGGGCAAATACGTCGTGATCTGGAAGAACGTCGGCGGCCAGTGGCTGCTCCACTACGACGTCTGGAACAGCGATCAGCCCTTGCCCGGGGCGCCGGAAGAGTAACTGACACAGGAACGGTAAAAACCCGGCGGCGACGGCAAGTCCGGAGGGGGCCCACCTTGGCGTTGCGTTGACTGAGGAAAGGCGGAGCCGTTCGCCGACCGTGGCTTTCACGCTCCGCTGTTCTCGTTCTTGTCGCCGGCCGGACTCCCCGCCACCGTCGTCCTCAACCTGAGGGCCCACATCGCGGCAGGCGCCAATACCAGGATCCCCAGGGTCCAGATCGTGCCCGTCAAGCCCAGGGAAGAATCCACCGCCCAGCCCCCCAGGCTGGCGGCGATCGCGCCGGCAAGGGTGAAGAAAGCGAACTCGGTTCCGAAAACGCGGCCTTGGACGTGTCCCGGGGTCATCTGCAGTAACAGCTGGGTGGAGAAGACCCAGACGATTCCACCACCCAAGCCTCGCAGCAGATTGCCCGCCAGCAGCATCTCGAGAGAACTGAGGGGGGCCACCACGAGCAATCCGGCGCCGCCCACGAGGTAACCGATGAGGATGGCCTTGGAAAGGCTCCTCGGCTGATCACCCGTGAAAGCACGGGCCAGAATCGGTCCCACGCCGGTACCCAGGCCCGAGACTGCGAACATCAGGCCGAGAGTGATGCCACCCGACTCGCCGATGGGGAAGACGTCTTCGGCGATCGCCACTTGTGCGACCTGGAACCCAGAAGAAAGAAAAAAGGCCACACAAGCTTTGTGCAGGGTGATGATCAGCACGGGCCGGCGCTCGTAGAGGTATCGCAAGCCGTCCCGATATTGTTGGAAGGCTCCGGCTGCGCTTTTTCCTTTGGGAATCTCCTTCTTTTTGCGATTCTCGGCCACCTGTTGAATGAGCAGCGCCGAAACGAGAAAACTGATGGAATCGATCACGAAAGCGGGTCCGACTCCAAGTGTCCCGGCCGCCAACCCGCCCAGCGCGGCACCGATTGCCAACATCGCTGACCAGGAAGCGGAACTGAGGGTGTTGGCCACACCCAATTCACTCTCCGACACCACCTCGGGGAGCATGGCTGTCCTGGCGGGATAGAAGAACCCGCTGATTCCCAACTGCAGGGCGGTGAGCAGATAGAGCAGCCACAGTTGGGACGGATCCCGGATGAACAGAAAACCCAGCACGACGGCGGCCCGAGCCAGGTCGCTGACAATCAGGGTGCGCTTTCGGTCGTATCGGTCGGCCACCACTCCCGCGATCGGGCTCACCGCAAAGGGCGCCAGCATGCGGACCACGAACAGGGTACCGATTGCCAACCCCGAGTCGCTGATCTGTGTAATCAGGGCTGCCGATGCGATCAGGTTGAACCAGTCGCCGAGCAGGCTGACGATCTGTCCCGACCAAAGAAAGCGGAAGTCGCGGTTGCGGCGAAGCAGCTCAACGTAGCCTGTGGAATTCTTGCCGGGTTCCGCCATCGTTCGGTTCTAGGGGAACTTTGCAGAGCTGTCAATCGTCTGATACCGGCGGCCGGGGCAAGTTCTAGAATCGCTCAGTCTTGGACCAGAACGTAGAGGCGTGTGTCCCCCAGCTGCCACCCCCGAGTCCGGTGGATGAGGCGAAACCCGAAGGTCCCGGGACTCTTCTCGAATTCGTCGAGCACGTCGGATGAAGAATCACGGTAGAGCTGGCGCAGGAAGTCGTCCGCGATACCGGCGTTCAGACGGGCCGATGCCAGCAGGGCCCGCAAGTCGGATGTCGGCGAAGGCGCAGGCGTGTGGAACGCGGAGCAGGCTTTGCCACGGGAGGCAAGCACCGTGCAGTAGGAGAGTCCCGAGAAGGCGTAGAGTCTGATTTCACCCGCCTCCTCGGCTTGTTGCTCCAGAAGCTCGGCGCATTCGAGGACAGGCTTTCCTCCCCACGGGGCGGCCGGTGCGCCCCAAACCACCACAACAAGGACGGCCGCCGCCAGGGCGAACGACATCCAGAAAGGAGCGCGCCGCTGCCGCAGAGGGAGAGCGAGGCGGCTCAACAGACGGCCAACTCCCCAGAAAGCGAGCGGCAGCACGGGAATCAGGTAAACGGTCTTCGGTTCGAGAAGCAGGCAGACTCCGACGGCGCCGGCTGCGAAGGTGCCGGCCAACACCCAGAAAAGTCCCGGAGGCGCGCGCGTCGACCCGTTGCCCATCAGCCCCACCGCTAGAAGCCCCCAGACGAGCAGACTCGACCAATGCATGCCGCTGGGAAGGACCGTGTACAAGACCTCGCGGGGCAACTCCTGCAGATTGTAGTAGAGGTGCGTTGCGAAAGCCCCCGGGTTGGAGAGGATCGCCTCAGGAATCGAGTTGACCGGCCCGTAGATCTCGCGGGTCCTCTCCAGGTGACCGATGTGCCCGCTCCGGGCGCTTTCACCCGACCTCCGCAACGCCGCCCACCCGCTGCGCTGCGAAAAGGCATCGAAAGAGCGGTCGTAGTCGGGGCGGCTCCCTGATTTTGCGTAGACGATCGCGAAGAGGAAAACACAGAAGGCCGCCGACCCCAGATCGAGCGCGCGCGGCTTGGGCAGGTTGCCGCGCAGGGCACGCACCAGGACGCCGACCGCGGCCAGTGCGAGAACCGGCAGGAACTCCGGCCGCACCAGGGTTCCGCAGGCCGCCAAGCCGACAAGAGTCCAGTGGTCTTCCCGGCGGACCAACAAGTAGAAGAGGAGAAGCAGCATCCCCGCCAGGCTGGCTGTGTGGACGACGAAGAGGTTGTGGAGCAACACGTTGCTGGCCAGCAGCGCCAGAGCCAGGAGCAATGCTTTCCCTGCGGAGAAAATGCGGCGCGAAATCAGCCAGAAAAGGAGTGTCGTCAAGCCCAGAACCACCAGCCGATGGGCGGTATAGATCTCCATAGGCAGTCCGGGCATCACTTTGTGGAAAGAGGCGTAGAAGACGATGAAAAGAGGCGACCACTGACGATCCGGCGCCAGCCGTCGAGCCGTCTCGAAATAGTAGGCGCCGTCGGTGAGAGGAAAGTCCAATTGCGTGCCGGGCAGGACCACGATCAGCAAGAAAGCCACGGCGAGCAAAAAGAGGCTGAGGACGGCGTGGGGAAAAGACGCGCTGGGGCGATCCTCGGATGATGACGGTCTACTGGGGCCTGACTGGAGCAGCTCGATTTCCTTTCGACGCCGCCCAGCATAAGGCAAGCGAGCGCTGCGGCAAAGACCTCAGCTCCCGGTCGCCTTCACACCATGATCTCGGGGATCTCCATCTCCCCCATCCGAAAGGCGACGACGAAGGCCTGCACCACTCGAGGGTCGAAATCGGTTCCGCTCCCCTTGACGATCATCTCTTTGGCGTCCAGCGGCGACATGGCTTTGCGGTAGGGTCTGTCGCTGGTCACCGCGTCGAAAACATCGGCGACGGCGATGATCCTGGCCGCCAGGGGAATCTGTTCCCCACGCACCGGATGGTAGCCCGAACCGTCGAACTTGTCGTGGTGAGCCAGCACGATGGGCAGGACCCGCCGCAGAGACCCGCCCACGGGTTCGAGCAGAGAGATGCCTCGGTCTACGTGACTGCGCAGTTCGTGGTACTCCGACTCGGTAAGTCGGGACGCTTTGTAGAGGATGTCGCGGCTGATGTCGAGTTTGCCGACGTCATGGAGAAGCGCCGCGGCCCGCACGTCTTCCACCTTGTTCTCGTCCAGCCCCATCCGCTGAGCGATTCGAGTGGCGTAAACCGACACCCGATAGGAGTGGTTTTGGGTGTATTTGTCGTTCGAGATGAACTGCTGGAGGATCAGCAGAACCCCGTGGTAGGTTTCTCGGAGTTCCTGTACGTTGTGCTCCAGCCGTTCGTAGAGGGTGCCCATGGCATACCCGGTGAGGATCAGGACACCACCCCAGACGGTCAACTGAAGCCACATTTCAAAGGGTATGGTGGAAAAATAGCCACTGCCCTCACCCGACAAGGGCGTAATCAAGACCACCAGCAAGACGCTGGCAAAGGCCGTCAGGGTGGCGTGACGCCTCCCGAAAAAATAGGCCGAGAAAACCGTCGGCAATGTGTAGAGGCCGAGCACCATCTGATTGGAGCTGACCGCGAAATTGATGATCAGCGAGATCACGATCAGTGAGACGACGAGCCAGGCCTCGCGATTGAGCTCGAGAAGCCAGTCCATAGCCTGGGGGCGACGCTGGGGAAGTGGCTTGGTCGGCAACTTCACAGGTGCCACCGTTTCCATCGGCTGCGCGGCGGCTTGCTGGCACAGAATCTTGGGGAGCGGCTGACTGAAATGGACACCGAAGCCCTGCGCCTCACCCGAGGCGGTTTGATAGGTCCGGCAGTGCACCACTGTTGCTTCGAGAGGTAGCTCTTCCTCACCCTGTTCGAGCAGGATCGAAACCGTCTCCCCCGGTTCCACCTCGACTTCCGACTCGATGAATGCGCCCTCGTCGGAAGCATCCCAGACATGACCCGGAACCCATCCGTACTCGCGATGAATCCGACAACTGAGGGCCAAGTCCCAACGGATGCTTCGGCGCTTTCGGTTGGGCAGGTTGACCAGGGAACTTTGAGCACTCATTATTTCAATCCTCCGAATCAGGATGTGCCAATCTACTTACGCGACCTTCGGCCAGAAGCGTCACATTTCTGTCACTTTCGTCAATAACTCCATCTCGTCGACGATGTTCGCCGCCAGGACTTCGCTGTCCGGCGGCTCTTCCTGGGATTCATCGCTGGGG
>JBFGHF010000343.1:0-5097 GCA_041578355.1 Acidobacteriota bacterium | reverse complement strand
TTTACAAAAAAGTGCCGTTTTTTGGCGGATTCTCGCGATTTCGATCGCGAGGGCGGTAGCGAGTCGTGACGGTCCGAACGCCTCGCTTCGAAGTCCCGCGGCTTATGGTGCGGCGGATTCTCCTTCCGACGGCGGCGCCTCGGCCCGCGGGTAGCAGCCCAGGATCCTGACTTCTTTGGCCAGCGACCGCAGATCGTCCAAGGCCCGGCGCATCCGCTCCTCGTCGACGTTTCCGTCCATGTCGAGGTGAAACTGGTACTGCCAGGGCGTCCCTTTGCGGGGCCTGGATTCGAGCTTGGTCAGGTTCACGCCTTGGGCGGCCAAAGCTGCCAGGCAGGCCACCAAGGCCCCTTCGCGGTGTTCCGTCACCAGGATCAGAGATGTCTTGGCCGATAGTCGCGGGTCGACGCTGGCAGGCTTTCTCGAAATCAACCAGAAACGAGTGTAATTCTCGGGGTGGTCGGCGATTTCTTCGCGCAAGACTTGCAAGCCGTAGAGTTCGGCCGCTTCCCGGCTGGCGATCGCAGCCTGTCTCGGGTCACCGTCCTCCTTGACCTTGCGAACGGCTTCCGCCGAATCGACATAGGAGGTGCAAGTGGCATTGGGCAGAGCCATGGCGAAGCGCACGCACTGCTGCAGTGCGACGGGGTGGGAGAACACAGCGCGAAGTTCCTCCAGCGGCTGGGCTTCGAGTCCGATCAGGCAGTGCTCGATACGGATAATCTCTTCGCCGACGACGTGTAGATCGCTGTGAGCCAGCAGATCGTAGACTTCGTAAACACTACCCGCCAAGACGTTTTCCACTGGCAGGAGCGCCAAGTCGACGGTACGGGCCTCAAGGGCGGAAATAGCCTCGCCGAAACTGGAGTAGCCGACCGACTCGACATCTTCGCCGAAGTGCTTTCGGCAGGCCAGCCAGGAATAGGCGCCTCGGGCACCCTGGAAAGCCACGCGAGTGGTCGCGGCGAGACCCGGGTTTCGCCCTCGATGGACGCGGCTGGCCTGTAGTTCGCGGGAATGGCCGATGACCTCGCGCATCACACGCCTCGCCAATCGAGGATCGAGACGACAGCGGGAGGCCAGCTTGGCCACCCGATCGAGCAGGGCGCCCTCCCTGTCTTCATCGAAAAGGGGCAGGCCGTTGCTCTCTTTTTCGATCAGAACCCGCTCCACGACCTCCATCCGCCTCGACAGCGCCTCTAGCACAGCCTCGTCGGCCTGATCGATCTCTTTTCTGAGATCTCTGAGTTGCTCCATGACTTTTTCTCCGGCGAGCAAAAAAAAGCCCACTGTCGGCCAGTGGGCGTGCTCGCTTGATTATCGTCCCGCGTCTTCAGCAGGGACAGCCGGCGCGCCCATTGTGGTTGGGCGCAAAGTCGAGAATAAAAAAGCAAAACCGGCTGCTGCTCATCTTCAGGAATCCAGGGCGCAAACTGTAGACGACAAAGGCCGTTCCGGTCAAGTTAAAAATCGAACCGGGAGTTTCGTGCTGTTGCGGATTGGCGGGGTTGGGCCAGGGAAGCAACCGCTCAATCGCCGGCGGCACCGATATCGAACAGGACCAATGAACCAAGTAGCAGAACTTGGTCGACTGCTTGTTGAGGCTTGCTGGCCGCACCTTTAGACTCGCTAGAGAATGACCGCGCTCGACAAAACCCGCGCTGCGGGCCGACCTCACGACTCCGGAGCCCCGGGCCGCGATCCCCTGATCGTTGCCGACGCCGCAATCGCCCTCGTCGAAGAGGCGTTTTCAGGCCTTGGCCGCTTGCGACTACTCGGCTCGCAGGAGATGACGGCACGAAACGTGAGGGATGCCGAGATTCTGCTGGTCCGCACCGAGACCCGGGTCGACGAGTCACTGTTAAGCGATAGCCGGGTGCGATTCGTCGGATCTCCCTCGGTCGGAGTCGACCACGTGGACCTGGATTATCTCGGGCGGCGGGGGATCACCTTCGCCCATTCTCCCGGCTGCAACGCTGACGCCGTGGCCCAGTACACTTTAACCGCGCTCCTGTGGGTGATGCGAGCCATCGGAGCCCGGCCCGAGCGGACGAGTCTGGGTGTCGTTGGAGTCGGCCATATCGGGGGCCGCGTGGTGCGGCTGGCGCGGGCGATCGGCTTCGAGGTGGTGGAGAACGATCCGCCCCGGGCCCGGTGCGAGCCGGGGCCGCGCTGGCACAGCCTGGACGACCTATCACGTTGCGACTTGATCACTCTGCACGTCCCGCTGCAAGCCTCCGGACCCGACGCTACCCACCACTTGTTTGACGGACCGCGAATATCCAGGTTGGGCAGGGGTTGCTGGATCTTGAACACATCGCGGGGGGCAGTGGTCGACAACAGTGCGCTCAAGTCCGCCCTGGCCGGGGGCAAGCTGGGCGGCGCGGTCCTCGATGTCTGGGAAAATGAGCCTGCGATCGACTTCGACTTGTTGAGACGGGTTGGTCTGGGAACCGCTCACATCGCGTCGAGGACGCAGGAGGGTTGGATTCGGGCCACCGAGATGGTCTACCGGGCCGCCTGCCACCTGCTGAACGTATCGCCCTCGTGGAAAGGCGTGGGGACGCTTCCCTGCGGGCCCGAGACGGCGGTACGGCCCGGGCCCGCCTACGAGGCCGTAGAGGCGCTGATCGAATCCTGCTACGACATCGCCCGCGATGACGCCGCCCTGCGGGCGCTCGAGACTCAGTCCCGGCAACAACAAAGCGCCCGATTCCGGGAGCTTCGCACACGAACTCCGCAGAGACGAGAATGGTCCGCGTTTCGGGTTTCTGTATCGCGCGAAAATCTGGAAACCCTGGATCTTCTGGAGAGGCTGGGGTTCGGGGTCGTCCGCGCATAAGCGGCTGGCAAAGCCTGGACCAGGAACGCTCGAACTTCCCATCTCGCCTTTCGACACTTTTCCGTGGGCGCGATCCGGCGCCGGAGAGCGGCGAAAACTCACGAATTTGCAACAACACGAACGGCCACGCCTCGGGATGCACTCGGCGCCTTCAGCGATTCAAAGGGAACGGTGGGGCCAGGTCGTCTGCTGTGATATATTTTTCAAGGCGTTCCAGGTCAGGAGTCCGCCCGAAAACCAACGGATTGAATTCAAAAAAAGGGGAGAAGGCCGATGGGCAAGTTGAATCGTAGAAGGTTCCTCAACAAATCGGCGGTGGCAGCCTCGGGAGCGGCGGCCGCGGCCACTGTGGCTCGTGTCGGAGCCGCGCCCGCGGTAACGTCATCGACTGTAAGCGCCAACGACAAGATCCATGTCGGACTGATCGGCAGCGGAGGCATGGGCAGGAACGACCTCCGCGACTTTTTGCGTGTCGACGAGGTGGAGTGCTTGGCGATCGCCGACGTTGACGAGGCTCAGCTCGAGACCGGCGTCAAGCTGGCCGAGCAGCAACGCCAAAAGCGCCCCGACGGCTATACCGACTACCGCAAGCTGATCGACCGCGACGACATTGACGTTGTGATCGTCGCCACCCCCGACCACTGGCACGCGCTCCCCACCGTCCAAGCCTGCAAGGCCGGCAAGGACGTTTATGTCGAGAAGCCCCTCGCTACCTCGATCGCAGAAGGACGGGCCATGGTGAAGGCCGCTCACGAGAACGGGCGAATCGTCCAGGTGGGAACTCAACAGCGCAGTTCCGACCACTTCGCTCAGGCCGTCGACTTCGTCCAGTCGGGGAAGCTGGGGAAGATCCGTTCGGTTCGAGCTTGGGCCTATCTCGATTGGAAAGGTGGCCTGGGCAATCCGTCCAATGACAATCCTCCCGAGACGGTGGATTACGACTTCTGGCTGGGACCGGCTCCCAAGGTCCCCTTCAATCCGGCCCGATTTCATTTCACTTTCCGCTGGTTTTGGGACTACTCGGGCGGTCTGATGACTGACTGGGGCGCCCATATGGTGGACGTGGCCATGTGGGCCATGGGAGAGGATCCCATCGGGGCCATGGCGGCGGGCGGAAAGTACGGCTATCCCAAAGACATCATGGAAACGCCCGACACACAGATGTCGATCGTCCAGTTCCCGTCCTACTCGCTTACCTGGGAACACAAGTTGGGCTGCGGCGTGGGTCCCTGGCAACGAGAGCACGGCGTGGAGTTCCACGGCCAGAACGGAATCCTGGTGGTCGACCGCGGCGGCTGGGAAGTCCACGCGGAGACCGATAGCGAAGGAAAGCCACGCGAATACCGGATGATGGCTGTTCCGAGGCAAGGGGGATCGCGGGACTATCATTACACGCACGTCCGCAACTTCATCGATTGCGTCAGGTCGCGTGAGCAACCCACGGCCGAAGTCGAAATCGGTCACCGCTCCGTAAACGCCTGCCATCTGGCGAACATCGCGGTACGGCTGCAGCGCTATGTGGCCTGGGATGCTGAAAAGGAGGTCATCCCCAACGACCCCGAGGCCCAGGCACTGGTAGGGCGAGAGTACCGGGCCCCCTGGAAGCTCTAGGGAAAAACTGAAAGTGGGGGTGGCGCCGGCGGCGAAAGCCAGGACCGCCCCGTCATCCTCCCTGGCCCACCTCACATCCAACCTCGAACATCGAAGTTCGAATCTCGACCATCGTTGGCTGGGACATCAGCCCGCCTCGAGGGCCCAGAAGTCGATGGCCGAGCCGGCTACATTCGAGATTCGAAATGGGAAGGGCCGGGCGAACCTTCACTCGACCCGGTAAACCCTCATCGTCTCCAAAGGCAGCCTGTGGAATCGGTAGGGTAGATTGTCGCGAATCGTGGCATAGAAGGCGGCGCCCTCGAAGTTCATGGTGCGGACGGGCAAAACCGAGTCGAAGGTCTGCTCATCGAGAAGCTCCAGGCGCTCGAGGAATTCTCTCCGGCCCCGAAACACTCCACCTATGTGGACCCGTTTCGGCCAGAGCAGCAGGTCCCCGGGGGCCGGGAACTCTCCATTCCCGTGCACTGCCCTGAATCCCGCTTGATCGGCATAGAACTTCCAACCCCAATGGCCGACATACCAGACAGCAGCGCCCTCACTGGTCCAAGCCCGGCGGGCGGAACGGGCGAATTCGCGATACGTCCCGGCGTAGGCCGCGTCCGCTCCGGCGACGAGCATGGAAAGGGCGGCCTGCAGATCGG
>JBFGHF010000342.1:0-5106 GCA_041578355.1 Acidobacteriota bacterium | reverse complement strand
TCGGCCGAAGACCACGAGGTCGGCGTCCCTCCAGTCGGTACCGATCTCGTGGAGCGTGAATTGGGCGATCTGAAAAGCGGAACGCACGTCGACGGTCCATCCGTCGGGAACCCCGACCTGGATCGAGATCTGAGGGCTGTTGAGGCGGATCGGACTTCCCCCGTGGAGCAGAACCGGGGAGAGCGTCAGGGCCGGAATCGCGAGCCGAAGAAGAAGCCGCCGCATTGCAGAAAGTCTAACATGGGCGGATTGAGTTTGAAGAAAATGTCAGCTATTCTAAGATTTCCGACGTTTTTTTTCGGGTCGGCGCTTCCCGTGGGCCGCGGGGTTCCTCGTCCCAACTAATCCGCCTACACGGTGAACAGGTAGAAGAGATCGATGGCAAAGAACATCCTGACCATTAGAGATCATCGGACCGGGAAAGAATATGAACTTCCCGTGGACAGCGGCAGCATTCGAGCTCTCGAATTGAGGCAGATCAAGGAATCCGAGGACGACTTCGGCTTGATCACATACGATCCCGGTTTCAGCAACACCGCCTCCTGCCGCAGTCGGATCACCTACATCGACGGCAGAAAGGGCATTCTGCGCTACCGCGGTTACCCGATCGAACAGTTGGCGGGTCGGGTCTCCTTCCTCGAGGTGGCCTACCTGATCTTCAACGGCGAGCTCCCCGATCAGGCCCAGAAGCAAGCCTGGGTGGAAGAGATCACCGGCCACGCCGAACCGGCGGCCGGGGTTCAGCGCGTCGTTTCCGCCTTCTCGCGCGACTCGGTGGCGATGGCCATGCTGATGTCCTCATTCGCCGCCTTGGGCGGTTTTCACCCGGCATCGGAAGACATGGCCACGGCTGCCAGTCGACGACCCCATCTTTTGCGGCTGATCGGCAACGTGCCCGCCCTGTCGGCTTGGATTTATCGTCACAAGATGGGCTTGCCCTTCGTGCCTTCGCAGGCCGGGTTGAGCTACTCGGAAAACTTCCTCCACATGACTTTTGAGAGGCCGGACGGGTCCTTCGACCTGCATCCGGTCTTCGCACAGGCCCTGGATGTTCTCTTCGTCCTTCATGCCGACCACGAACAGAACTGCAGCGCCAACGCGATGCGCAGCGTCGGGAGTTCCAAAGCGGATCCTTATCTTTCGGCCTCCGCGGCGGTGGGCGCCCTGGCGGGACCGCTCCACGGGGGCGCAAACGAGGCGGTCCTGCGCATGTTGAACTTGATCGGTTCCAGGGAGCAGGTGGCCTCCCACATCGAGAAGGTCAAACAGGGACGCTTCCGGCTGATGGGTTTCGGCCACAGGGTCTACAAGAACTACGACCCCCGGGCCAAGATCATCAAGAAGATGGCCGACGAGGTGTTGGAGGTGGCGGGGTCGAGCCCGCTTCTCGACGTGGCTCGGGAGTTGGAGCGCATCGCCCTTCAGGACGACTACTTCGTGAGCCGCAAGCTCTATCCCAACGTCGACTTCTACTCCGGCCTGATCTACCAGGCGATCGGCTTCCCGAGCTGGATGTTTCCGGTACTCTTCGCCTTGGCGCGCACCTCGGGTTGGGTGTCGCAGTGGGAGGAGATGGTCTCCGATCCCGAGCAACGCATCGCCCGGCCTCGCCAACTCTACGAGGGTCCTGCCAAGAGAGACGTGGGTTCGTGAAGGACTTGATATCAGGCGCAGCCAAATCCAACGCTCAGAAGGCGTTGGCATCTGACGGCACTTCAGTTGTTCTCGCCGCACATTCCACGGCGGGGGGCGCCGCAAGGGCAGGGGCCGGTTTCTCTTTGCAGCGATTTCATACCGTTGCCTGAAACCGCGAAGGTGGAAATCATTTTCTCGGTTTTCTTGCTGCCGCAGGCCGGACAGTCGATGTCGAGAGGTTCGCCAAAGACGATCTTCTCGAACTCCGATGCGCATTCTCGACAGACATACTCGAAAATCGGCATGCCGACATTATAACTCCTCGCAGACAGAAGCTCGTCCGCTCCCTATAATCCGGGCCCATGGTGTCGCCCCTCAGCCTTCTGGCCCTTGCCCCCATCTTGGTCGTCGCTCTCCTGCTGGTGGGCCTGGGCTGGCCGGCGAAACGGGCGATGCCGGTGGCCTACGCGGTCACGCTGCTTCTGGCCCTGATCGTTTGGCAGGTCCGGCCGATTGTGGCCCTGGCCGCCACTATTCAAGGACTGATCTTGGCGGCGTCCCTTCTCTACATCGTTTTCGGTGCCCTGCTCCTGCTGGCCACGCTGACGCTCAGTGGCGCCGTCTCGGCGATCCGGTCTGCGTTCACCCGCGTTTCGCCCGATCGTCGCGTCCAGGCGATCATCATCGGCTGGCTCTTCGGCAGCTTTATCGAAGGCGCATCGGGGTTCGGAACGCCGGCGGCCGTGGCGGCGCCCCTGTTGCTGGCTTTGGGCTTTCCCGCCATGGCGGCCGTGATGGTGGGACTGATCATCCAAAGCACCGCCGTTTCCTTCGGCGCCGTCGGCACACCGATCCTGGTGGGAGTGGCCGGAGGTTTGGAATCGGAGACCGTCCGGCACTACGTCACTTCCCTGGGGCTCGACTGGAACTCCTATCTCCGACTGGTGGCGGTCCGAGTCGCGGTCATCCACGCACTCTGCGGGACGCTGGTGCCCCTCTTCCTGTCTTCGATGCTGACCGGCTTCTACGGCGCCAAGAGGAGTTTCCGCAAAGGTCTCGAAGTATGGCGGTTTGCCCTCTTTTCGGCCTTCGCCTTTACGGTCCCGTATGTCGCTTGTGCTTACTGGCTGGGCCCCGAATTTCCGGCACTGCTGGGTGGCGCCATCGGTCTGGGGATCGTGTTGCCCGTCGTACGACGAGGCTGGCTCGTGCCGGACAAGAGTTGGGATTTCGCACCCGAGCAGCAGTGGGAGCTCGAGTGGAAGGGGCTCTTCGACCCGCCGGAAGTGAGAGCTCCCTCCCACATGACGACCTTTCGGGCTTGGCTTCCCTATGTAGTCGTGGCGCTGCTTCTGCTTGCCACGAGGCTGCCGGCGCTGGGCCTCAAGGACGCGCTCTCGTCCATTAGCCTGGGGCGGGAAAACCTCTTTGCGACCGGCATCGGTCAGAAGATCGAACCCTTCTACCTGCCCGGTTTCATTTTCATCGTCACCTGTTTGATCACATACTGGCTGCACCGAGTCCGCCGCGATCGAATCGTCGAATCCTGGAAACTGGCCGGTTCTCAGATCAAGACGGCCGCCGTCGCCCTGCTCTTCGCCTTGCCCATGGTTCGGGTCTTCATCCTCTCCGGCTCCGATTTCAATGCTTCGGGCTTGCAAAGCATGCCCCTGTTGCTCGCGCAGACTGCCGCCGGCTTGGCGGGGAGCGCCTGGCCCCTCTTCGCTCCCTGGGTGGGAGCGTTGGGAGCCTTCGTGGCCGGAAGCAACACCGTCTCGAACTTGATGTTCTCCCTCTTCCAGTTTTCTACAGCCCAGCAAATCGGGGCCGATCCATCGGTGGTCGTGGCGACACAGGCGGTGGGCGGCGCCGCCGGCAACATGATCACGGTCCACAACGTCGTGGCCGCTTCGGCAACCGTGGGTCTGGTGGGACGAGAAGGCGCCCTCATTCGCAAGACCGTGATCCCCATGGCCTTCTACTGCCTTCTGGCCGGCGCCATCAGCTCGATCTGGGTGCAGGGCTGGGGAGTGAATCCCGGAACGGTGGTGCTGTTGCTCCTGCCGTTGCTCCTGGCGGTTCTGCTGTGGCGGTCCGATTGAAGGGGGCTCCGGGTTTCAGGCTTGTGGGCGGGAGGAAGTCCCGACTTTGGAGTGCGGGGGCTTGCTCGTGCGTTCTCGTCTGCAAAACCCACGAGGGCGCTGAACCCTGAACGGCTGGCCACTGAGGTGAGAGACGCCAACGATTTCAGCTATCCTCACAAGGCCATGGCAGAACAGCTCACCCGATGCGAATGGGCGGGATCGGATCCGCTCTACCTGGACTATCACGATCGGGAATGGGGCGTCCCCGTTCACGACGACCGGCTGCTCTTCGAGTTCCTGGTGCTGGAGGGAGCCCAGGCGGGGTTGAGCTGGATCACCATCCTGCGCAAGCGGGACCGCTATCGGCGGGTCTTCGATCGTTTCGACCCGGCCAAGGTGGCCCGCTATGGCGAAACCAAGATCGCCGAGCTGATGGACGATCCGGGGATCATCCGCAACCGTCTCAAGGTCGAGGCCGCCGTGGCCAACGCCCGGGCCTTTCTCGAAATTCAGAAGGAATTCGGCAGCTTCGACCGCTACATCTGGCGCTTTGTCGACGGCAAGCCTCTTCAGAACCGCTTCCACCGGCTGGCTGAACTACCCGCCTGCACCGACCAATCGAAAGCCATGAGCCGCGACCTCAAAAAACGCGGCTTCAAGTTCGTCGGACCCACCATCTGTTACGCCTTCATGCAGGCGGTGGGACTTGTCAACGACCACGTAGTCGACTGTTTTCGCTACCGGGATTGCTCGGAAATGTCCTGAAGGCGAGACTCGAGATCCTTTTCCACCTGGGACGGGGACGTTTCACCCGCCGACTCGTCAAAAGGAAGTCCCTTGGTGGCGGCCACCCGGTCGATGAAGATCAATCCAAGGGGGCCGACGTACTCTTCGGGGGTCTGGTAAGCCGGGTCGGAGAGAGCGTCGGGAAAGGAAACGAAGCTGTATCCGCGCTCGCGCAGCGCCTTGATCAGATCCGGCAGAAAATGTGCCGTCGCCACGCCGCTGCGAAGTTGCAGGATCTGCTTGATGTTGCGGCCGAATACGGCCTCCGATTGCTTCTCCGAGTAATCCAGCGACTGCAGCACATGGGCGAGGTAGAGCTTCTTCAAAGCATCCGTCCGCTCTTGCTTCCCGAGGCTGTCCTGGAATAGCCGGTTGAAGGCCCAGTCGGTCGTTTTGACCGACACGTGAGCGATCTGGTAGCTGCCGCGGTCGAGGGCCTTGCGGATGCGCTTCTTTTTCTTTTTGTCGTTCCCCTCATGAAGCTGGGGGAAGCGCAGATAACGATAGTTGAATGGGTGGGCCCGCGAGATGCGCCGCAAGTATTTCTGCCCGTCCGTGGCGTGCTCCAGAAAAGATTCGGCGTCGATCACGTTGAGGTCGG
>JBFGHF010000341.1:0-5114 GCA_041578355.1 Acidobacteriota bacterium | reverse complement strand
TCCGGCGGCCAGCAGTCCGATGGCCGCCAGCAGAATCGGGTTGCCCGTCGATCCGCCGGTCGAAAGCGCGGAAGCGATGCTGGTGAAGTCGGTCGCGCCCGTCACTCCGTAGGCGAGCGCGATCCCGTAAAGCAGCAGGGCCGAGGCGAAGGAACCCAGCAGAAAGTACTTGATGGCGGCCTCGTTCGAGGCGGGCCTCCGTACGGTTATGCCCACCAGGCTGTAGGCGCAGAGCGTGGTCAGCTCCAGTCCCAGATAAAGAGTGAGCAGGTCCAGAGCCGATACGGCGAACATCATACCGGTCGAGGCCAGCAACAGCAGGGCATGGTATTCGGCGGGCCGGGCCCGCTCGGACTCTTCGCGCCGCACCGAGAGAAGTGTGGCCAGGGCCAGCGCGGCGCAGATCAGGACCTTGAAGAACTGGGAGTAGCCGTCCACCGTGAACATTCCCCCGAAACCCGTTGTGGGGTCTATCGGAAGCAGCCATGCCGAGGCGAGCGCGGCCCCCAACGCGGCCACAACGGTGAGGCCGGCCACCAAGGCCGAGCTTTGAATCCGCCGAGCCAGCAGAATCAGCAGCAGTGCGAATCCCACCAGGATCAGCTCCGGGACGAGCAGGGCCAGGTCGTCCAGTGTGGCGAAGTTCACGGCGTCACCCCCGCTGCCAGAAGTTCCGCGACAGGGACGCGAAGATAGGAAAGCACCAGATCGGGATAAAGTCCCAGGACCACCGCCAACAGGGCCAACGGCACCAGCGTAGCCACTTCGCGGGCGTCGAGTTCAAGGGCGAGTCCGGCGAGTCCGGGATGCTGCTCGCCCATCACGACTCGGTAAAAGAGCCAAACCAGGTAGGCCGTCCCCAAAGCCACTCCCCAGACGGCCATTCCTCCCAGCCAAAGCTCGGTTTGGAAGGCTCCGCCGATGATCAGAAATTCCCCCACGAACGAATTGAGGCCCGGAAAACCGGTGGCGGCCAGGCAGAAGAGGGCCAGGAACGTCGAGTAAGCCGGCGCCGTCTTGAGGACTCCGCCGTAATTCTCGATTTCGCGCGTGTGTGTCCGTTCGTAGATCATCCCCACACAGAGGAAAAGAGCCGCACTGAGGATTCCATGGTTGATCATCTGCAGGATGGCGCCTTCGACACCGCTCTGGTTGAGTGTGAAGATCCCCAGGGTCACGAAGCCCATGTGACTGACACTGGAGTAGGCGATCAGCCTCTTCATGTCCTTCTGGACCAGCGTCACGTAGGCTCCGTAAACGATCGCGACCGCCGAGATGACCAAGAGGGGAGTCAGGAAGAGCTGAACCGCGTCGGGCAGAATCGGCAGTGAAATCCGCAAGAACCCGTAAGCCCCCATCTTGAGCAGGATCCCTGCAAGGATGACGCTGCCCGCGGTGGGCGCTTCGGTATGAGCGTCGGGCAGCCAGGTGTGGACGGGAAACATGGGCACTTTGACGGCGAACGCCGCCAGAAAGGCGAGGAAAAGCCAGGTCTGCAATCCCGCTCCCAGCGAGGCGTCGGCCAGCGCCTCGAACTCGAGCGTCCCGCAGGTGTGGATAAGGGCCAGGATCGCGACCAGCATCAAGACGCTGCCCGAGAGGGTGAAGATCAGGAACTTGAGGGCGGCATACACCCGTCCCGGCCCCCCCCAGACCCCGATGAGCAGGAAGAGGGGTACGATCATCAACTCCCAGAACACGTAGAAGAGGAAGAGGTTGGCCGCGGCGAAGAGTCCCACCATGGCGGTTTCGGCCAGCAGCAGCGAGGCAAAGAACTCGACCTCTCTCTTGTCGACCGCTTTCCAGGACACGGCGACGCAGAGGACCGTCAAGACCGCCGACAGGAAGATAAAAGGGAGGCTGATGCCGTCCACTCCCATCCGGTAGTTGATGTTCCAGTCGGGGATCCAGCTTGCCGATTCCACGAATTGGAGGCTGCTCGAGGATTTGTCGAAGCCGTAGTAGAGCGGAGCCGCCAAGACCAGAACCAACAACGACGTGAGCAAAGCGATCCATCTGGCCCAACCCTCCCGGCCCGCCAGCAGGATTGCGATCGCACCCGCCAGCGGAGCGAAGGTCACGACTGTAAGGACCGGATAATCGATCATCTCAGGATCATCGCCAGAATGAAGAGCGCCAGGACGCCCGCTACCATCAAAAGCCCGTAATGCTGGGCGTTGCCGCTCACCGTCGTTTTCAGCACCTGGCTCGAGACCTCGGTCAAGCGGCCCAATCCGAGAGCCGCCGAATCGACGACCAGGGTGTCGAACCTGCGCAAAGCGGCCGCCGCCGCCAAAACCGGACGCCGCATCACGAACTCGTAAAACTCACCCACCCAGCCCGACTCGAGCCGCACCAGCGGGCCTTCGATAAACGGCTGGAAGACCGCTGCTCCCCGTCGATAAAACCAATCGGTGTCGAGACTGATCTTGGGCTCGGGATCGAGGTGCCGAAGGAGCAGAAAGAACCCCCATGCCGTAAAGGCCAGGATGCCCAGAGTGGAAGTGACGTGTTGCAGAGTGTACGGCACGTATTCCGCGGGGTAGGGAAGGGCTCGGTAGAGGAGCGCCGGAAAGACCCCGATCAGAATGCAAGCCGCCGCGGCCAGGGCCATGGCGATCAGCATGTTGGCGGGAGGCTCTTTGGCCCTCAGTCCCGAGTCTTCGCCGAAGAACATGTAGTAGGGGAGCTTGAGGCCTGTGTGAAGAAAGGTCCCCGCGGATGCCAGGGTGAGCATCAGAAAAACCAGCGTCAAATGGGCATCGCCGGCCGCTGAGACGACCATCGACTTGCTGACGAAACCACTGAAGAGGGGCACGGCGGATATGGCGAAGGCGCCCACCATGTAGAGGGAAAGGGTGACCGGCATGGTCTTGTAGAGACCCCCCATCTTGTTGAGCCTGCGCAGACCCGTGACCTGCAGCACGGCGCCCGCACCCATGAAGAGAAGCGCTTTGTAAAGGATGTGGGCGAAGGCGTGGGCCGAAGCCCCGTTCAATGCCAGAGCCGTTCCGATGCCAACCCCGCAGACCATGTACCCGACTTGGCTGATGATGTGATAGGCGAGGAGCCGCCGCGCGTCGTTTTCCAAGACCGCGTAGACGACTCCGTAGATGGCCATGATCGCCCCCAGCCAAATCAAGACTTCGGCCCCCGGGAAGCCGCGGATCAGGGCGTATACCGCCGACTTGGTGGTGAAGGCGGTCATGAAAACGGCGCCGGTCACCGAGGCTTCGGGGTAGGCGTCGGGCAGCCAAGCCCCCAGAGGCGGTACGGCGGCGTTGATCAAAAAGGCGAGCAGGATCAGGGTCCAGGCGGCCCCACCCGCGTAAGGCGCCATGTCGGTGAACTCGATCGAATAGGTTTCGCCCCAATGCAGTCCGATTCCGGCCAAGAGAAGCAAGCCGCCCAGCACGTGAACCAGCAAATAGCGGAAACCCGCTCCCCAAGAGGTCTTGTCGCGCCCTCTCCAAACCAGAACCACCGAGGAAACGGCCATCAGCTCCCAAAAAACCGAGACCGAAAGCAGGTCGCCGGCGAAGGTCACACCCAGAGCGCTGCCCGCATAGATCAAAGCCGAGACATGCTGTCTGTCGTCGTCGACGTGCAGCGCGTAAACCATCCCCAAAAACGCCATGATCGAGAACACATAGGAGAAGACAAGGCTCAGCTGGTCCACACGCCCGAAGACGAGATTGAAGCCCAGATAGCTGACCACTCCGTAGGTGCCGGTCTCGAGAGCGAGGCAGACCGCCAGCGCGGTCAAGGGCAGCAGCAGCATGACCACTTTCTTGACCCGCCCCCTGAGCAGAGGCAGAACCCAGGCACCGAGGATGAGGATGAGGCCGGGGTGGATCCAGCTGATGTCGGGTGGTTGGGTCATGGGTTTATGGGTCCGTGGGTCCGTGGGTCCGTGGGTCTGTGGGTCTGTGGGTCCGTGGGACTGTCGGAGACTTTGTCACTTTGATGCGAGTTCCTTTCTCACTGCTTTGAGCAGGCCTTGTAGAGCCCCGAAAGTCCCGTTTACAGTCTCGGTCACCTCTTCGTAGTCTTTTTGTTTGAGATAGCCCAGATCCCGTGCGAGCAGCAATAAGTACTCGGTTTCCTTCAGGGATCCGAGCGCAATGGACAAAAAGCGAAGGTAGTCCTTGTTGCTCGACCGCCCGGCCCCTTCGGAGATATTCGCCGGAACGCTAAAGGCCGAGCGTCTGACTTGACTCGTCAGTCCGTAGCGCTCGTGCACGGGAAATCTCCTCGTCTCTTTGTAAACCGCCAGCGTCAATCGATGAGATCTTTGCCACGCTATAAACTTTCTGTAATCCCGGGGCATTTCTTCCTCCCTTTGCAGCGCGTGGCGTTTTTCCTCTTGACTTAAGTCACCATGCAAAAACTCTTCAATCAGACCCCCAGACCCCCAGACCCACAGACCCCAGACCCACAAACTTACCCCTCCCAATAATCCTCCTTCCGCATCAACCAAACCTTCCCCAGCAGCTTCGAGACGACGATGATCAGGATGCAGGAGATCAGGCCGTAGAGAGAGCCCCAGGCGGGGAGGTTTTCGAACCAGAAATGGGCCTCGTGAGGGTGAAAGAGGTGCGGCAGCACGATTTCGGACAGGGCGATCAGAACGAGAAGCACGTAGAAGCCGACCTTGATAAGTTTGAACCTGACCGGATCCTCCAACTGTCTTTGCAGGAAGTTCATGGCATCACCATCGCGGCCAAGTTCAAAAGCGGACCCGGATAGAGCCCCAGCACCAGGCTGGCGGCTGCGCTGATCACCAGAGGCACCACCATCCACGGAACCTCGCGGACTTCGTCGTGGCCCTGAGAGGCTTCTTCGAAATAAGCCTTGTAGACGATGGGGCCCAGGTAGCCGGCCGCCAGCAGCGAGCTGGCCATCAGGACTGCCAGCAGAGTCAGGCTCTCCAACTCCACCGAGCCCAGGGCCAGGTACCACTTGGACACCGCCCCGGACGTGGCCGGGATCCCCACGATGCTCAGCGACGCCACGGCGAAAGCGGCCATCGTCCAGGGCATCCGCTTGGCAATTCCCGAGAGCTGGCTGATCTCGGTTTTGTGGGTGGAGACGTAAATCGACCCGGCACAGAG
>JBFGHF010000340.1:0-5116 GCA_041578355.1 Acidobacteriota bacterium | reverse complement strand
GATGGTCAACACCCGGCAGCCCTCGACCTGAGCCAGGGGCACCAAACAGGAACAAGCGGGCTCATCGTCGATCAGCACCGTGCAGGCGCCGCATTCTCCCTCGCCGCAGCCTTCCTTGGTGCCGGTGAGGCCCAAATCTCTGCGCAGCACATCGAGAAGACGCTCGAGGGGGTGGGCCCCCGTTTCAACCTGGCGCCCGTTCAATTCGAAGCGCACGCCGCCTCCATCAGGACTTCCGGGGTGGCCGGGATGCGGCGAACGTCGAGTCCGACATGGCGCAGGGCATTGATGACGGCGGGCGCGGGACCGTCGATCGGCAGTTCGCCCACACCCTTCGCCCCGAAGGGACCTCCTGGATAGGGATTGTCGACGAAAGCGACATCGAATTCGGGTGTATCGAGCGTCGTGGGGATGATGTAGTTGGTCATCTGGTTGTTTTCCATCCTGCCCCCTTTCATGACCACATGCTCGAGCAGGGCGTAGCCGATGCCTTGGGCCGTCCCTCCTTCCACCTGTCCGGCGGCCAGAACGGGATGGATGGCCCGCCCGATATCCTGAACACAAGTGACCCGCAGCGGTTGGACTTCATAGGTGACGCGATCCAGTTGCAACTCGGCGACGACGCAAGCCCAGGCGTAAGTGGCATAGGCGTTGCCTCGATAGTTCTTTTCGTCCCAAGCGACCATCGGCGGGGCCTGGTACTGTCGAGTCACTCGAATCGGGCCGTGCGTGCGGTAACAGTCCGAGGGATCGGCGCCGCCCAGACGCTGCTTCATTTCTTCGGCGCAGCGTTGCAGAATCCTGCCCACCACCATGCAGGTCCGTGAGGCGACCGTGGGGCCGCTGTTGGGGACTCTGGCGGTGTCCGGGTTGGCGGTCAGGACGCGATCGTAGGGGAGTCCCAGGGTCTCGGCGACGATCTGGGCGTGCATGGTTCGAGTGCCTTGGCCGATTTCGGTGCTCCCCACCAGGATTCGCACTCCCTCGGGATCGAGTTCCAGCGAGGCCTCGGAGGCCAGGGTGACTTCGCCGCTGCCGGTGAAGCCCGATCCGTGATAGATCAGCGAAAGGCCGATGCCTCGCGAGGTCCCCGCATAGGCGGCGCGTTTCTCGTGGAAACGGCTGCGCCGAACCGCTTCGTCGAGCACCTCGACGGCGCTGCAGTCCGAACCCATCACCTGACCGGTCGCGTTCGAGTCGCCGGGTCTGAGGGCGTTGAGGCGGCGGAACTCGACAGGGTCGAGCGCGACCCGCTCGGCCACCCGATCGATGTGGGCTTCGAGGGCGAAAAGGGTCTGCGGAGCGCCGAAGCCGCGGAAAGCACCGTTGGGAGGGGTGTGGGTCTTGACCGCCTTGCCGTGAACCGAGATGTTGTCGCATCGATAGGGCCCGCTGGCGTGAATGACCCCCCGCGAGAGCACCACCGGACTCAAAGTGACGTAGGCTCCGCCATCCATCAGGACGTCGAACTCCATCGCAGTCAGTCGTCCGTCCGCCTTGACACCGGTCCGAAGGCGACTCCGCGAAGGATGTCTCTTGGTTGTTGCCAGCATGTCCTCGGCGCGGTCGTAGATCATTTTGACCGGCCGGTCGGCCTTCAAGGCCAGCAGCGCCGCATGACAGGCCAAGTTTGAGGGATACTCTTCCTTGCCTCCGAAGCCTCCTCCGGTTTCCATCGCCACCACCCGGACCTTGTCCTCCGCAAACCCCGTCAGCTCCTTGAGTGCCTTGTGAACGTAAAAGGGACATTGCATCGACCCGTAGACCGCGATGCCGCCAGCCTCGGGAACCGCGATCATGCCGTTGGTCTCGATGTAAAGCTGTTCCTGATGACCCGTCCGGTATTCGGACTCGACGATGAAGTCGGCCTCGCCAAAGCCCGCGTCGAGGTCTCCCTTTCGGATATCGATGCTCTTGAAGACGGTGTCCGACAGCTCGGGGTCGAAGAGGGGTGACTGCTCCTCGTACTCGATGGTGACAGAGGCGTCCAGGAGCGTCTCTCGGTCCGCATGGGCCAAAAGCAGAACTGGTTCGGCCACGTGGCGAATTCGATCCGCCGCCAAACAAGGCTGGTCGTCTTCGATCAGCTTGATTACGTTCTTGCCGGGAATGTCCTTATGGTCGGCCACGATCAATCCGGAGGGACGTCTCTCGAAGCGGATCGAGCGGATCCGTCCTCGGGCGATCGTCGAGCGGACGGTTCTACCGTAGATCATGCCGGGAAAGGAGAGATCATCCACATAACGGGCCTTTCCCGAGACCTTCTCCCACCCGTCCTTTCGTTCGACGTTGCGTCCCACCGCCATGCTGATCAATCTAGCAGCGGGCACGGAGGAATGTCGAATTGGGAATCGATTCCGATTCCATCTCGAGCGGCGGCGGGTTCCCCCGATAAGTCGCGCTTTCCCATTCGCCTGTTTCTCTTCGCGTCGATTACACTCGGAGGCCTCCTATGACTGCCAAGAAGCCGCTGCCGGTCCCTCTCCTCGGAGCCCACATGTCGATTGCGGGGGGGACGCCGCGAGCAATCGACCGGGCGCTCGAAGTGAAAGCGAATGTCTCCCAGATTTTTGTGAAGAACAACAATCGCTGGGTGGGCAAGGAACTGAGGGACGAAGAGGTGGAGCTTTTTCGGCGCCGCTGGCGGGAGTCGGGTTTGGGGCCGATCGTCGCCCATAGCGCCTACTTGATCAATCTCGCTTCACCCCAGCCCCTGCTCTGGCGCAGATCGATCCGGGCCATGCTCGAAGAACTGGACCGGTGTCGCCGCTTGGGCCTCAGCCATCTGGTCACGCATCCGGGAGCCCATTGCGGCGAGGGTGAAAAGTGGGGCGTCAAGAGGGTCGCCCGAGCCCTAGACCGAATCCACCGTCGGGCGCGCGGGTGCAATGTCAAGATCGCGTTGGAAGCGACGGCGGGTCAGGGCACCCACTTGGGATACCGCTTCGAGCACTTGCGCGACATCCTGGCGGAGAGCCGCTTTCCATCCCGCATCGAGATCTGCCTGGACACCTGTCATCTCTTTGCGGCGGGCTACGACGTGAGAACCCGGGAGACCTACGAGTCCACCCTGGAAGCCTTTTGCCGTGTAGTGGGTCTGCCCAAACTCGCGGTCCTGAATCTCAATGACAGCAAGCGGGAACTGGCCAGCCGCGTGGATCGCCACGAGCACATCGGCAAGGGGATGATCGGCCTCGAGTCTTTCGGGTTGTTCGTCCGGGATCCTCGACTTGCCCAAGTCCCGAAGATTCTGGAAACCCCCAAAGGACAGAATCAAGAGGGTGATCTAAGAAATCTCAGGCTCTTGAAGCGACTCGCCAAAGCCTGAGGGACGATCTGGCGAAAGCCGGGGAGCACGACGTTCATCTGCTCTTCGGGCAGCCTTCGACCCTGCGAGCTGAGGCTCCAAGGCAGTATCGGCGGCGTTCTCCAAGGTTTCGCGCTTCACCCAACCCGCCGGGGACCTTTCCCGGTGTTTCGTATTACGCGCTCGGTCCCGGATCTGGGAGAATAACGGTTTCACCGGGCGGGAGACTTCTCCTGCGGGGTCAACTATGTATTCGCAATCCGAGCGCGACGAAATCGTCCTGGAGTACTTCAGCGGGGCGGGCGCGGACGAGCGGCCCAGCTGCCCGCGCTGCGGGGAAGACCTCGAAATCGAGTCGCAAGCCATTCAGTTCTTCGGTCTTCAGCTGCAGGTCAGATGCGACTCCTGTTCGACCTCCTTCGCCTGGTCTCAGCCTCAGCCCGAGCGTCCCTGGAAGGACCTCTATCTCGACTACTTCGCTGAACGCTACTTGCGGGGGGAAGATCTCCGTTGTCCCCACGACGACGCGTTCGTCACTCACGCCGAGTTCAGCGATGGTGTCGTTCAATTCAACTGTCCTTATTGCAATCGCCGGGGGAGGGTGATCGTCGAGCGGGCAAGCGACGAAGAAGAGTGATTGGGCGGAGTTCGAGGGGCGAAATGGGGAATCGCAAAGTCGCGCCTGACGGACGGATGGAGGAAGTGGGGGGCAACGGCCGTTCACAACTTGGCATCCCGCCGGCGGGTGCAGATCCGACTTGCTGATGGGATGGATATCCCTCTCCGCGAGAAAACCGGGGTCCAACCCCCGACCGCACTGAATTCGGGTGCCTTGTCCCTAGCTCCGGGGTGTTAAACTGACCGGGGACTTTTTTAGGCAAATGGACGAACAGGACCAGTCATCTCGGCCGAATCCGGGCGATAGCGCGGAGAAGAACGGCTCTTCTCAAGATCAGTACGACGACGGACTCTCGACGATCTACGACCAGGGCCGGGCCCCGGAGCGCGCGAAAAAGAAATCTCGCGGGGAGCCGGACGAGGAGGAGCTGGGCGGCAAAATGACCTTCCTCGAGCACCTGGACGAGTTGCGCCGGCGAATTCTCTTTTCGGCGGGCTCCGTCGCAGTCACGTTTGTATTGGCCTGGGTCTTCCGCGAAGAGATCTTCCAGTTCCTGCGGGTGCCCATCGACGGTGTGGTGGACGATCTGGTGATGATCAAGCCGACCGATCCGTTCACGATCTACCTGAAGGTCGCATTCGTCGCCGCTATTTTCCTCGCCGCCCCTTTCTTACTCTGGCAGGTCTGGTTGTTCATCTCGCCCGGCCTCTACCGGCGCGAGAAGGCCTATGCTCTCCCTTTTCTTTTCAGTTCCACCATCCTCTTCGTGCTGGGGGGAGCCTTCGCCTACTACATCATTCTTCCCCCCTCGCTCAACTTCCTTCTCACGAACTTCGGCCGAGAATTCCTCTCGATGATCTCGGCCATCGAGTATTTCAATTTCGCGCTGGTCATCATCCTGGGCCTGGGCGTCATGTTTCAGCTGCCGGTCTTGGTCGCCTTTCTCTCCATGTTCGGGCTCATCACGCCCCGTTTTCTTTGGAAGAATTTTCGCTACGCTTTTCTTCTCATCACCATCGTGGCGGCAGTGGTCTCCCCGACCACCGACCCCCTCAATCTGATTCTCTGGACCGGTCCCATGGTGATCCTCTACACGATCAGCATCGGGATTTGCTGGATCTTCAAGAAAAGACGGGCGAAGCGTCTGCGGGCCGAGAACGCTGGGATCTGATCGAGGCGCGGATCGCATC
>JBFGHF010000339.1:0-5135 GCA_041578355.1 Acidobacteriota bacterium | reverse complement strand
AGCGAGCCGCCCAGGTCTTCTACGCGGGCCAGAATTTCGGCACCCGTGAATTTCATGTGTCACCTCATCGAAAAATCCCCGCAGATCTTACTACGGGCCTGCTCGGGGCTGCAAAGGCCCGACCGCCGCGCTGGAAGACACGGAGTGCGAGCCCAAGGGAGTGGGAAGCCGGATGGACGGTTCGGCGCTGGAGCAGGTCGGGAGGATGGTTGCTTCTCCCGGCCAGGACTCGCCGGCCCGCGACCTGTTCGCCGGTCACTGAAGCTCCCCCTCCGTGTCGTCAGCGGGCGTTGACTCGCCGGGCCTGGATGGGGCACCATAGCGGCCCCATGGCAGCGAGAGTCGCCTCCAACCGCAAACTGGCCGTTCTCGGTTTGGGAAAACTGGGCGGGATTCTGCTCAGAGCGTTCAGCGAACAGGGAGTCGCCAGCTTGTCCCAAACAGTGGGGACGGTCGCTCACAAGGCTCACGCACGCCAACTCTCCAAGGAATACGGCATTCGGGTGGACACCGACAACATCGAGGCCGTCAAACGCTCGGAAGTGATTCTGCTGTGTGTCAAACCCGCCGGGGTCCAGGAATTGTGTCGGGCAATCGGGCCACACGTCGACAAATCGAAACTGCTCATTTCGGTGGCCGCTTCCGTCTCGACCGCGTTTATCGAGGAGGCTCTGGGAGGCGAAGCTCCCGTGGTCCGTGCCATGCCCAACACGCCCTGTCAGGTCGGTTGCGGGATGACGGCTCTGTGTGCGGGCAAGTTCGCCCGACCCTCGCACCTCGCGACCGCCCGCCGCTTCTTCGATACCGTCGGCCGGACCGTCGTGGTGGACGAAAAGCACATGAATGCTGTCACGGGGCTTTCAGCCAGCGGCCCCGCCTTCATCTACATCATTTTGGAGTCACTGGCCGAGGCCGGAGTCAAGGTGGGCCTTCCCCGTGACGTTGCCACTTTGTTGGCTGCTCAGACCACTCTGGGCGCATCGAAAGTGGTCCTCGATTCAGGCCACCATCCGGCACTTCTCAAAGATGCCGTAACCACTCCCGCGGGCTGCACGATTGACGGCATCCTGGAATTGGAGGAAGGGAAGCTCCGGGTCACGATCATCAAAGCCGTCGTAAAAGCCGCCCAACGGGCGAGCGAGCTCTCGGAGGAATGAGGATGGGCTCCGCCGGGCACATGGCCTCGGGCTTCGGGGTGTCCCCGTTCTAGCGCCGAGTTTCCTCTTCGATCAGCTTGTACATCTGCTCCCAAACCCTGGGGTCGCGGTCCATCTTGGCATGCGCGACACGAAAAAGCCGTTTGTACCACCGAAGACCCGAGAGCTCGATATCCCCTTTGCGATAACGGAAACGGAAATTGCCGACGATCTCGGTTTGACCGTCATCCTCGGCTCGGATGGGCCCTTCCCCTCGAATCAGCCAGCCGTTCTTTTGAAAGAGATTGGCGGCCCGGACAACATTGGGCGGGATCAGGCCATCTCCACGGCCGATGCTGTCGATTTGGATTGTCAGCCGCACCGGAATACCCGTTTGGTGAAGTTGGCGCGCCAACTTGACCACCGCCGCGCCGCCGAAACTTTGACCGTACAGGATCAGCCGTGCATTTTGTTTCTCAACATCGTCGAGACGGCCGTCCCGATTGCGGTCCAAGACCTCGGAGATGAGGCGCAACGCCAGCGCGCGCTTTTGGTTCTCCACCGTCTCCACTTCGAGCGGAAGACCCGAAGACCGGAGTTGGAGGGCGAATCGACGGACCCCCTGGGACGGATTGTCCCAGCGTTGCCTCCCACCGACGAATCCTAGGACCAGAAAGCGATCCTCGGCGAGGGGACGCTGCACTGTGAAGTCCGAGAATTGCTGGCTGTGCAGCAGACAGCCCGGGGTCCCCGCGGCAACGAGGAGAAGCAGCCAGGCCGCCCCCGCGGGGCCGCCAGTCTTGCGGTGCCGCTTGGCTGAAATCCTGGACATGTCAGAACACCATCGTGAGAGTGCAGACTCGATGCGCCGCACGAAAGCGCCGGCACCCCTGACGGAGCCGCATTCGTGAGAACGCGGACAAGACGCAACGGTGATATGGCTTCGTTCTCACGAACGAAGCTCTGTAAATGGTTGCCGTCTGCGATTTGGGCAAACCGATCAGTCCCGTGGGGACACCTGATAAAACGCTTGTGCGCCGCGGTTTCAATCGTCCCTCCGGGACTCTGAATTCGGCTGGGGCTGAATACCCAGGGCTGAAGGCCCTGGGCTATTCTCACACCGCCCCTCCGGGGCTCCTCGGACCCGCATCGACCGTCATTCAAGCTTCTTTTGGGCAACACGCCCGCACCAACGAAGCTCTGTCAGGGAGGCAGCGCGCCCGTCGAATCAAGACAGGCTCCGCGGTGTCGCCGTGCTCGCTCCATCGGATTCGAGATCCTCACCGCTGCGACTCGAAGGCACTGATCTTGTCCTCATGTTTGAGGGTGAGAGCGATGTCGTCCAGCCCTTGAAGCAGGCAATCGCGCCGAAACGGATCGACGCTGAAATCCATGACCAAGCCTGATCGGTCGCTCACCGTGCAAGTCTCCAGATCCACTTTCAACCGATAGCCGGGCGTCCGGTCGACACGTTGGAAAAGATCACCTACCTGACTTCCGGAGAGAGTGACGGGGAGCATCCCGTTCTTGAAGCAGTTGTTGTAGAAGATGTCGGCGAAGGAAGGGGCGATCAAGCAGCGGAAGCCATAATCCAGTAGAGCCCAGGGCGCGTGTTCTCGCGAAGAGCCGCACCCGAAATTCTCCGCAGCGAGCAATATCGAGGCGCCCTGGAAGCGTGGCTGGTTGAGTTCGAACTCGGGTCTCAGCTTCCCCTGCCCATCGAAGCGCCAGTCGTGGAAAAGGAATTCTCCGAATCCGGTTCGTTCGATTCTCTTCAGGAATTGTTTGGGGATGATCTGGTCGGTATCGACGTTGATGCGGTCCATCGCGGCCACCAAACCGACATGGCTTCGAAAAGGGTGCATTTTTTCGTCTTCCGTCCTCTGTCTTCCGTCCTCCGGATCTTCCCGGCCTTGGGGAAAATCGGAAACGGAATATCAATCCCAGTCTCGGACATCCACGAAGTGGCCCGCTATCGCCGCCGCGGCGGCCATGCTGGGGCTGACCAAGTGGGTGCGGCCCCCTCGGCCTTGACGGCCCTCGAAGTTCCTGTTGGAAGTCGAGGCGCAACGTTCCAGGGGTTGCAGAATGTCCGGGTTCATTCCCAGACACATGCTGCAGCCCGAGTCGCGCCAATCGAAACCGGCCTCCTTGAAGACCCGGTCGAGACCCTCGTTTTCGGCGTCTTGCTTCACCTGCTGAGAGCCGGGCACCACCATCGCTTTGACATGAGAGGCGATTTTCTTCCCCTCGATGGTTCGGGCCGCCAGCCGGAGGTCTTCGATCCTGGAATTGGTGCAAGATCCGATGAAAACGCGGTCCAGCTTGATGGACTGGATCGGTGTGCCGGGTTCGAGGCCCATGTACTCGAGAGCCCTTCGCGCCGCCCGTCCCATGGCCTCGTCGGGCAGCGTCTCCGGATCGGGCACCGTTCCCGTCACGTCTGTGACCATCCCCGGGCTGGTCCCCCAGCTGACCTGAGGGGGGATCTCGGAAATATCCAAGCGCCGCCGCCTGTCGAAGGAAGCGCCGGGATCTCCGGGGAGGGTCTCCCAGTATTCCACCGCCTGCTCGAAAGCGGGGCCTCGTGGGGCCGCGGGGCGGCCTTCGAGGTACTCGAAGGTGGTTTGATCGGGAGCGACCATCCCCGCTCGAGCCCCGGCCTCGATCGACATGTTGCAGACGGTCATCCGCTCTTCCATGCTCATTTCCCGGATGGCCTGCCCGCAATACTCGACCACGTGACCCGTGGCTCCGTCTGTCCCGATGGTGCGGATCAGGTAGAGGATGACGTCCTTGGCCGTGACTCCCCGCGGGCGCCTGCCCTCGATCCTCACCTCGAATGTCTTGGGGCGGTACTGGAGCAGACACTGCGTGGCCAGTACGTGCTCGACCTCGCTGGTGCCGATTCCGAAGGCCAATGCGCCGAAGGCTCCGTGGGTGGAGGTGTGGCTGTCCCCGCAGACGATGGTCATACCCGGACGGGTCAGCCCCAACTCGGGTCCGATCACGTGAACGATCCCCTGGCGAGGGCTGTCGAGGTCGTACAGCACCACGTCGAACTCCCGGCAGTTCTTTTCCAGCACCTCGATCTGGGCGGCGGCGATCGGATCGGCGATCGGCGCCAGGCGATTCCGGGTCGGAATGTTGTGATCCATAGTGGCGACGGTGAGGTCCGGCCGCCGCACTTTGCGCCCGGCTGAACGCAGGCCCTCGAAGGCCTGGGGCGAGGTCACTTCATGAACGAGGTGGAGATCGATGTAGAGAATGGAGGGCTTTCCCTCCTCTCGGTGCACCTCATGCGCCTGCCAAATCTTATCGAATAGCGATTGTGGCACGACGTCCTCCGTCTTCATCCCCCGTGCTCCCAGCGAGGCTCACAACTCAAGCTGCCGATCCACCCGCTGAAGACGGCAACGAGGAGAAAAACTTTTTCTCTCAAGCAGACGCCGCTTTGGTTTGACGGCTCTCGAGACGCTTCCGCTCGTGCAGGGCCTTGTTGACGGCGTTGAGATAGGCCCGGGCGCTGGCGTCGATGATGTCCACCGAAGCCGCCTTGCCCGTGTAGCTTTGTCCGTTGAAACGGACATGCACGAACACTTCGCCCAGCGCGTCGGTTCCCTTGGTGACAGAGTTGACCGTGTAATCGATGAGCTGGCTCTTCAGGCCGGTGATCCGATCGACGGCCTTGAAACATGCATCCACCGGACCGTCTCCGAAGGCGGACTCCGAGAAGACCTCCTCTCCTTTGCTGAGCCTGACCACGGCCGATGACAACTCCTGGTTGCCTCCGGTGGAATGCACGTATTTGAGGTGATAGGTGTCCGGAATGATCTTCATTCCGTCCTGCATGATGGTCACCAGGTCTTCGTCGTAGATCTCTTTCTTCTGGTCGGCCAGCTTGGTGAAAAAGAAGTAGGCGCGGTCCAACTGCTCTTTGTCCAATTCGTAGCCCAGTTCCGAGAACTTGGCCCGCAAGGCGTGCCGGCCGCTGTGTTT
>JBFGHF010000338.1:0-5147 GCA_041578355.1 Acidobacteriota bacterium | reverse complement strand
TCGCCGACTTCGTGATCCGGCTCTCCCTCAACGGAAGCGCCGGCATTTTCTTTGCTCCCTTCGGGAGAGAAACCACCGTCAAGCTGTCATCGGCTTGGCCCGACCCAAGCTTCCAGGGAGCCTGGCTGCCCGGCGAGCGCAGCGTCAATCCCGAGGGATTTTCGGCGGAGTGGAAGATCCCCTTCCTGGGCCGAAGCTATTCGCAGAGCTGGGACTCGACGCTCGATCCGGCCAGCGCGATCCAGTCGTCGCTCTTCGGCGTCCGGCTGATTTCCCCGGTCGACCAGTACCGGATGGCCGAGCGCAGCGCCAAATATGCCGCGCTCTTCCTGCTCCTGACTTTCGGTTCGCTCTGGCTCTTCGAAGTCCTGGCGAAGATTCGAATTCACTCGCTGCAGTACCTGCTTGTGGGAGCGGCCATGTGCCTCTTCTATCTGCTCGAGCTCTCCCTTTCCGAGCACATCGGATTCCTGGCGGCGTATCTGCTGGCGGTTTTGTCGGTGCTGGCCCTGGTTTTCGGCTATTGCGCAGCCGTGTTGGGCGGGGTCGCCAGGGCCGCCATCATCACCGGAGTCCTCGCCGCCCTCTACGCCTATCTCTACATCCTGCTCATGAACCAGGACTACGCCCTGCTGGCGGGCTCGCTTGGCTTGCTCGTGATCTTGGCGGTGGTGATGTACCTGACGCGGAAAGTGGATTGGTATTCGATTCGGAGTTGATGCAGAGGGTCCGATTCCGATGCCGATTCCGATGCCGAGCGTTCCTGGTTTCGGGCGGCAGGCTCCCTCAACTCTCGGGATCGGGATCGGTAGAACAGCCCACACAGGCAAAAGCAGGCGCAAGACTGACGACAGAAGCCGAATATGGAACTTTTTCGGCCGCCGTTCCCTCTAAGGGTTTTAGAAGGTGCAGATGGGCGAGTTGACCAGTTCGATCGGAACCAACGTCGGGTTTGGGCAGACCGAAGCACTCGTGGTCCGACTGAAGGAACGCGACGAACAGGCATTCGCAGAAGTTTTCGAACTCTACAAAGATCTGGTTTTCACGCTTTGCAACAAACTCCTGTCCGATCGGGGCGAAGCCTTGGACGTGACCCAGGAGGTCTTTCTCACCCTCTACCGCAAGATCCACAAGTTTCGGGGCGACTGCAGTCTCAAGACCTGGCTTTACCGGGTCACGCTGAACCAGGCGGCCAACCGAAACCGATGGTGGCGGCGGCGGCTTCGACATCAGACCCGTTCGCTCAGTCTGGGACTCAATGAGCGCGGGAGCCTTTCGATCCCCGAGCCCGCCTCGGCCGATCCCTCGCCCCACCGTCATTGCTACTCGACCGAGCTCCGCGGGGCGATCGAGAAAGGACTCGAGGAACTCCCATTCGATCAGCGTTCGGCCGTCGTCCTGCGCGACGTGGAAGGTTTGTCCTACGAAGAAATCGCCCAGGTGACCGGCGCCCGGGTAGGAACCGTCAAGTCCCGAATCGCCCGCGGACGGGAACGTCTCAGGGAGATTCTCGAGGTCTATCGACCGGGAGCGAATCGATGAACTGCCGTGAGGCTTCAAAGTTGATCCACAGCCTGCTCGACGAGGAACTGTCGACCGAGCTGAAGAGCCGGGTGGAGAAACATCTTTCGAGTTGTGAGAACTGTGGCCGTCTTCGCGTGGAGCTGGAGTTGGTCAAGAACCTCATCTCCCGTCCGCGACCTCTGAGCGCGGCTTCCAGCCGGCAGCTCTGGGCCGATCTGGAGCGGCGCCGTTCCCGAAACCTGTTCGCAATCCTGCGCGAGTGGCTCGATTCCACCGCGTCGCTCTTTTCGGAATGGGAAAAGCAAACTCTCTGGGCCCGCCTGTCCGCACTGCCTCTGACCGCGATCGGCTTTCTCCTGCTGGCTGCACAATTCCCTCGTGTGCCCACTCAGGAAATGACCTACCCGGTCTTCCTGGTCCCGGCGGCAGCAGTGGCAACCACCTCGAGCGGATCCTCGCGCCCGGTGATGATGCAGGCCCGGCAGGGGCGCCGCGAGTTGCACGACCTGATCGAGACGGTCTGGCGTATCCCCTACGAAGACTCGCTGTCCTTCGTGGCCGAGATCCAGCCTGGAGGGCATGCCACGATCGGCGACATCCTCGAACACCCCCGAAACGAGAAGCTGCTCGATGCCGCGGCCGCCAGCCTCAACGATCTGAGGTTCGATCCTTCCGCGGATTTCAAGAACTCCTTCCTGATCTATTCGATTCAGAAGGTCGACGTCTACGAGGGGCGCGGGTTGTAGGGAGCCTACCGCTCTCGGGGCCGACCCTTTCTCTGGATCTCCGGGGCCTGTCGCCCAAATCGGGTGCGGCTTCCTTTGACAGAGCTTCGTTCGTGAGAACGAAAACCAACTCCCATTGCGTCTTGTCCGCGTTCTCACGAACGCGGCTCTGTCAGGGGTGCCGGCGCTGAATCACAAGTATTCCACGATTCGGGCAACACGCCCGTGAGAACGTAGACAAATCCTCGCCACGCCGCGTTTTGCCCCGCCAGCTCGACGGAAACTCACGCGGCCGAGAGGCTTAGCGGAGTGGTTTCATGGAACGGTGAAGGTCGCCTTGGCCGTGCCGATGTTGCCGATCGAGTCGATCACACGCACCGTCAGCAGGTGTTCGCCCCTGCTCAGATTTTCCATCACCACCTGAAAGGATTCCTGAAGGCTGTCGGAGATTCCGTCCTGCGGATAGACGATTCTCCAAGCCTGCGCGTCCAGGGAGAACTCCGCTTGATAGACCAGGCTGGCCGTGGTCCGGGCGGTGAAATCGAAGCTGGCCGAGCGGTCCTGCAGCCGCGGCTGGGAAAGGGTGACGGTGGGAGCCGTGTTGGAAATGACAAAGCTCTTGCTCACCAACTCGGCCTCGAGTTCGCTGCTGGGCGGGTTGCTGGGACGATCGGAGGCCACGATTCTGAACGTGTAGATCCCGTCGGGAAGGCTGGCGCCGTCCAATGTGTAGTAGTCCTCCGTGCGGTTCTCTGCCAACAGCTTCCAGCTCTGCTCATCGATTCCCCGGTAGAAGACCGAGTAAACCAAATCGTCTTCGTTGGGGTCTTTGGCTTTCCAGGAGACACTTCTCGAGCCCTGCACGTAGACTTTCCGGGGCGGCGGCGTGGGCGTCGCCGTCTCCAATGCCCGCACCGATCTGGGCAATGACAGCAGGTGGGCGTTGTCAGGCCCCCCCAGCGAGCCTCCGCCGGCCTGATTCGAGACCGGAATCTTCAAGAAGGCCGTCCCTGGAGGATGCACTGTAACCTCGCCGATAACGGGAGCCATATTGCGTTGCAGATAACTGATCTCGACCGATTCCAGGGCATTCCGATCGCTGGTCAGACCTGCCGAGGACGAACCGGAACGGAACTCCGCTTTCCACTGCAGGTAGCGTGCGGCGGGACTCTGGACCGCCGAACCGTCGGAATCGCGGTAGGCCTCCGACCACTCGCTCCAGGTTGAATCGGGCTTGGCGGTATTCCCCGAGCGAGTGTGAAGCAGCGGCGGATTCTCGCCGGGCCTGCCGACTCTCCAACGCAAGTTTCCCCAACTGGAGACGATCTTTGCGTCCAGAACATCGGATTCGTAACTCCCTTTGAGCGCCGATTCGGTGGAGAGACGGTAGAGCTTTCCCAGGTTGCTGGAAGCGGCATAGAGCTGCCCCCCTGACTCGATCAGCCGCGTCACCTGGTCGTCGGGAGTTTGCACCAGCACCCGGAGAAGCTTGCGGGGACTGACGGCGATGACTCGACCCTTGTTGCTGGTGCCGGCCAGGACGGTTCCGTCGTCCCGCACGGACAGATCGAAGGCCATCTCGGCGTCCGCCGTGTAGATCGTTTCCACCAGGCTGTCGCGGTCGATGCGATAGATTTCCAGCTTCTTACCCTTGCGCGTCCCTTCCACAGCAATGGTGTCCTCGTCGCCGTTCTTGGACGGGGCGGCGGGGACCGCGGGCTTCTTCGCCGGAGTCTTGCCCGCCGCGGCGGGGGCGGCGCCGGGCTCGTAGCTCAGTCCCACGGCGAACACGTTGCCGTAGCGGTCCACGGCCAGGCTCTTGATCTCCTCCATGGTGGAGTCGAAGAGGACGAAGGCCTTGTCCTTGGCATCGATCCGAAAGATCAGGCCCTCGCCCGAGCTACCCGCCAGAAGGTTCCCCGCCAAATCGAAGGCCAAACTGGTGATGTGCGTGTCGTTTGAGTCGTAGTAAACGGAGCCTCGTCCCTGGGGATCGACTCGGTAGACGATGCCCTTGGGACCGGTCGCCACGTAGAGGTTGTTGTCGCGATCGATCTTCAGATCCCAAATGTACTTCTCCCGTGGATCGAAGAACGGCTCGACGTTGCCTTGACGGTCGATCCGGTAGACCTTGCCGCCGGGCGCGGTGGCGGCATAAATCCGGTTCAAATTGTCGATCGCCAAGCCGAAAACTCCGTTCTCCTCGAGGTCGGCCAATTGCTCGCCCGATTGCCCCGAAACCGCGAAGATCCTCCCCTCGTTTCCCGTCCCCAGGTAGATTCGGCCGGAGGGATCCACCGCAGCCGAATGAATCAGGGCCTGGCCGGTTTCGTAAACGGCCTCGAGTCCGGGGGAGAGGACCAGCTTCCCTTCGCTGTCCAGCGAGACTCCCTTGAAATCCCCGGCCAGGAACTCCTGGGTAGTGGAGACAAGCCAGCGCTCCGGCTGTGAGGAGTAAAGGTTGGAGAAAACGATAAGCGTGACCGAGAGGGCGGTGATGATTCGATGCATGGTGAGATTACGAAGCGGAAGCGGGTTGAGTTTCAGCCTTTTACGTTGATTCGGACGACCTGGTGTCCTTCCAAAACGAAATCCGTGGCGGGCAACTCATGCTCCACGTAGATGACTTTGCCGATCGGCTTGTAGCCTCCCGAAGTCCGGCCCGAACCCAACAACTCGAGCATCGAGGGTGGAAGTTCGGGAAGACCCTCGCCGCCCACGATCGCCCCGGGTCGGTTTCGGAAGAGCCGGATGTAGAGTCGGTTGTTCTTTTTGAGGTTGTTGATGGCGCGAATGAGTTGGCCCGATGTCTCGGGGACGAAGTTGGAAGCCTCGATCTCGGCATCCACTTTGGTGACCGCCGTGCCTTCGCCGACCAGGATGCTGAGCGGCCCCGGC
>JBFGHF010000337.1:0-5150 GCA_041578355.1 Acidobacteriota bacterium | reverse complement strand
CGTCCTCCCGGGAGGCGAAGTACTTCATCTTCCGGCCCCAGCCGGAGACGGTGTCGACGATGCGGCTGATCAGCTGCTTGAGGCTGTGTTCACGGTTGGGCTTGCCCACATGACCGCGGAAGTATTTGCTGGAGACGATGTCGGTGGCCCGTTGGGACCAGAATTCGGGAAACTCCAAGTCCTCCTGCCGAAAAGCGACCTCGCCCGTCTTCCAGTCCTTGATCTCGGCGGTCCGCTTTTCCCAGACGACCTCGTCGTAAGGATGTTTTCCGGAGCGCGTGAAATAACGCTCGACCTTCACACCGCCCGCCGATTTCGCCGTCTTGGCAGCCTTCTTCATCACTCCTCCTCCAAAGACAATGGTGCGCTCCGCCGTCCCCGACGAAAGCGCCCTGCAGAGCCGCTGATAAGGGTCGTCGAAAACCGATCTCCGCGGCCTCTGCCGACCGTAGTCAATCGGTTGGATTCGCCATGTTAGCCAGCCACCCTGACATCTTTTTCGGGGCCATTTTCATGCTGTCCTCAAGAGGTTTTCGAGCCTTTGAAATCGCTCTTCATTCTACCTCAAAGAGGCAGTAAATTCAAAAGTCCAGCGGGCGTAATTCGTTTTATTGCAATAGCTTTGGTTCGTGTTCGATGGCCGCTGACGATCTCGAACGAGGCCCTGGGCAACCCCGTCTCATCAGCCAGAAAACGGATCAGTTCACGGTTTGCGCGGCCCTCCAGCGGCGGGGCTGCGAGTCGCACCTTCAGAGCCCCGTCGTGGACTCCGACGACCTCGTTTCGTCCCGCCCTCGGCTGGACTCGAACCACGAAGGTCACACCCCCGATTTGCCGGCCAATCCTCAGTGAGATTCTCTCTGCCCTCCTTGTTCTCCGGGATGAGCTTTCAGCCTCTCGGCCCGAAGATCGCGGTCCCTACCCGCAGCAGGGTCGCGCCTTCCTCGACGGCCACGGAATAGTCGTGCGACATCCCCATCGAGAGTCCCTCGAGACGCTCTTGCCGTCCTCGGTTGGCTTGCGCCAAGAGGTCGCGCATGCGGCGGAAATAAGGCCGGCTCTTCTCGGGATCGGCGTCGTAGGGCGGGATTGCCATCAAGCCCTCCAACTTCAGTTCGGGAAGCGAATCGACCAAACCGAGCAGACCCTCGATCTGCTCCGGGTCGACTCCCCCTTTCTGAGACTCGCGGCCGATGTTGATCTGCAGGTAGACGCGGACGCTGCGGCCCAGCCGGCCCGCCGACCCCGCCAATTTCCGAGCCAGGCGCTCGCTGTCGAGTGTCTGGACCACGTCGAAAAGCTCCAGGCAGCGATTGACCTTGTTGGTTTGCAGATGTCCGATCAGGTGCCACTCGAGGTCCCGGGCGGTCACTTGGGGGATCTTCGCCTGAGCTTCCTGCACCCGGTTCTCGCCGAAGAGCGCTTGGCCGGCGCCGGCGGCTTCTTCGATCCGGGCCGGCGGGAAGGTTTTGCTCACGGCGAGCAGTTGGATCTCGGCCGGGTCGCGGCCGCAGGCACGAGCCCGCGCCACGATGTCGCGGCGCAGTGATTCGAGTCGCGTGAAGATCTCGCCCACGTCGACCAGTATAGCGACTCGCCGGAGCGATATCGGGTTCGTGGGGCTATTGGGTCCATGGGTCTATGGGTCTATGGGTCTATTGGTCCATTGGTCCATTGGTCCATTGGTCCATTGGTCTATGGGGTCCAAGAGACTTGGTTCATCGGGCTTGGCCGGGGCCGCCGAAGCACAGGAAGAAGGATGAACATCGCGAACGGGCAAGTGCGAGATGAGAAACAAGAACTGCAAAGTCCCCCGGATCGATCGACCGAAGACACCAGGACAACGACTCGATCACCAGCAGTGCCAATATTGAACAGGGCCAATGAACCAAGTCACCGACCCACAGACCCACAGACCCACAGACCCATAGACCCACAGACCCATAGACCTATACACTATTACCCGATTTGGACAAGGCGCTTTTCATCACTCTGGAAGGGATCGAAGGGTCGGGGAAGACCCTGCAAATGGGGCTGCTCGAAGAGGAGTTCCGCCGACGCGATGTGCCCTGCATCATGACTCGCGAGCCGGGTGGGACGCCCTTCGGCCGCGAGGTGCGCGAGATCCTTCTGAGCCGCGACGGAAGCCATCGAGAGCCTGTTTCGGAACTGTTGCTTTATCTGGCAGACCGCTACCAGCACCTTCAAGAAGTGGTCGAGCCTGCGCTGCGGCGTGGCGTTCACGTGGTGGCCGACCGCTATCACGACGCGACACTCGCTTATCAAGGCTACGCCCGCGGCATCGGGCTGGAGTACATCCAAAGCCTCGCCAAGATCCTGCTGTTCCGGAAACCCGACCTCACCTTGGTGCTCGATTTGGAAGTGGAGCAGGGCCTGGAAAGGGCGAGGTTGCGCAATGCCCGCGAGCGGCTGGAGCGCCTGGGCCGCTTCGAGTCCGAAGAGGTTGAGTTCCATCGCCGCGTCCGCCAAGGCTACCGAATCCTGGCCGCCCACGAACCGGAGCGCATTCGTTTCGTCGACGCCACGGGGACGCCGGAAGAGGTCTTCTCGCGAATCCGCGGACTTGTGGAGAAACTCGGCGCCTTCGATGCGCCGGCATCGTCGGCCACCAAACTTCGCTGGTGAAAGACGCGCTATGGCCTGGAAACTCGCCGAGTTTATCGGCAATCCCTCTTTGACGCGTTTGCTGCGCCGGGCCGAACTGCCTCCATCGACGCTCTTCACCGGGCCGGGCGGCGTGGGGAAGAAGACCTTGGCCCTGCTCCTCGCCGGACTCGCCAATTGCAAGCAACCCGAGCAGGGCGACCTTTGCGGGTGCTGCACCTCCTGCGTCAAGTTGAAGAACCGCAACCACCCCGACATCCTGCTCATCGACGAGGCTTGGATTCGGGAAACCGTGACCGCCAAGAAGAAGCGCAAGCCCAACCCCCAGGTCATTCCCATCGACGCCACGCTCGAAGTGGTTCGCGAGGCCCAATACCGGCCCTTCGAGGGGAAGTGCCGCTTTTTCATCATCGATGAAGCCGAGAAGATGAACGACTCGGCCGCCAACTCCCTGCTCAAGACCCTCGAAGAGCCCCCCGAAACGACCCGGCTGGTCCTGGTGACCGCCTACCCTGAACAGCTTCTTCCCACCATCCGATCGCGTTGTCAGATCTTTCCGTTCCGGGCGTTGAGTCGCGCCCAGGTGATCCGCCATCTCGCCGAAGTCATCGGTTTCAAGAGACCGGAGTTGCGGGCGGCCTTTTCCGGAGGGAGCATCGGGAGCGCCGTGACCCTCGATTTGGAGAAGGCTCTGGCGGACCGCGACCTGCTTCTCGAGCTGCTCGACGGGTGGGTGCGCAAGCGTTCCTTCGAACAGATCTTTCGGGCCTGCGAGAGTCAGCCGCTGCGAAGCGATTTACGGAAACGGGAGAGAGTTTTGGAGCTGATCGGCCGTCTGCGGCTTCTCGGGGAAGATCTCTACCTGATGGTGGCGGGATCCGAGTCGAGGATCGTCAATCTGGACCGTAGAGAGCAATTGAGCGCGCTGGCGGAGAGGGTCTCGCTGGATTGGATCGAGTCTTTTCTCTACCATGTCAATCAAGCCGAAGACGAGGTCAGGCGCTATGTCAATGGCCTGATCTGCTTCGAGACGCTTTGGCTGAAAAGCGAGTACGTCAATGCTGGAAATCGTGCGAGTGCGTTTTGAGGGCAACAAGTCGATGGGGGAGTTTCTGGCCCACCAACTGGGGTTGCGGGTGGGCGATCGTTGCGTCGTCAGCACCGATCGGGGCGTCGAGTTGGGCATGGTGGTGGACGATTGGATGGTCGACAACATCAATTTCAGTGACGCCAAGATCCACAAGGTCCTGCGGCGCGCCACCGAGAAGGATCTCTACCTCTTCGAAAAGAAACGCTATCGAGAGAAACTCGCTCATCGGCTCTGTCGCAAGCGCATCAGAATTCGTCGCCTCAAGATGAAGCTCTCCAAAGTGGAGTACATCTTCGACGGAAGTCGCGTCATCTTCTATTTCACCGCCAATCAACGGGTCGATTTCCGCCGATTGGTGCGCGATTTGGCCAGGGAATTGAAAACGCGGATCGAAATGCGTCAGATCGGCGCCCGCGACGAAGCACGGCTGATCGGCGGAGTGGGTTGCTGCGGAACCGGCGAGAACTGCTCCTCCATGTTCCTCAAAGAACTCCGCTCGGTAACGGTCAAAACGGTCAAGTCGCAGCGGCTGGGGATGAACCCCAACCGCCTGTCCGGGATGTGCGGCCGACTCAAGTGCTGCCTCAATTACGACCTGGAAGCTCCCGCCCGCCGCCGCCGAGCACATTAGCAGGGACGTCTTCCGTCTTGCGTCTTCCGTCTTGCGTCTTCCGTCTTCCGTCGTGAAGCGCTGGGTGAGTGGGGGGGGCGGTCGGGGCCCGATGATCGCGAACCCGGCAGGACCCAAAGGTTCAAACCCCAAGCCTCAGCCGCTCTCTTGTTCCTTCTCTTGCAGCTTGCGGGCCCGCTCGCGGAACTCTTCTTCCTGGGGCGCCCCCGGGTTGCGTTCCAGGTAGTCCTCGCAGGCTTGGGCGGCCTCCCCGAAGAGCTTCAACTTTTCCAGGGCCCGGATCAGTTTGACCACCCGGTCGGGCGACTTCGGGTCGAAGAGCACGGCGTCGCGATACCGCTCCGCGGCGGCTTTGTAGTTTTTCCGACGGAAATAGAAGTCGCCGACTTTCTGATGGTGCGAGGCTTCGAGCGGATTGGGCGTGACGATCGTCGCCTCCGCCTCGGGCTCTTCGGTCTTGTCGGCCCGGATCAGGACCGGCTTGCGGCGGGGAGGGTCTTGGGCCAAGAGCGGTGTGAGGATGGAACCCAAGAGAAGAACAAGCAGGGCAAGGGAACTCTCAGTGCGTCCCGCCCAGGCCCTGATTGTCCGTGAAGTCCCGTAGGGTCGGCCGTCGCTTCCCAGATCCACCTTCCACCTCTTTCGCCATGCTAGGGGAGTCCCTTCGGCCTTGTCAAAGAAGCGTTTCATTCGCTACAATAGTGATGTCCTTTTCTGCGAAGTTTCTCAAAATAACGCTGGCCTGATTTGACATGGCTTCTTTTCGCCACGAACACAGCCCGAGAGCAACTCGGCAGAAAGCGG
>JBFGHF010000336.1:0-5158 GCA_041578355.1 Acidobacteriota bacterium | reverse complement strand
GGCGACATCGACCTGCTGGTTACCAATTGCAACGGACCGGTCCACCTGCTGCGCAACGAAGGCGGGAATTCCCGAAACTGGCTCCTGCTGCAGTTCCAGGGGACCCGATCCAACCGAGACGGCGTGGGAGTCCGGGTAGAGGTGCGAAGCGGTGGCAGCCAATCGACGGCTTCCTATGAGAAGGTCGGCGGTTCCAGCTACCTTTCAGCCCACGATCCGCGCTTGCACATCGGGCTGGGGGATCCCCAAAAGGTGGATCTCAAGATCCACTGGCCCAGTGGCGCCGTCCAGTCATTCGACGACGTCGAAGCGAATCAAATCTTGAAGATCCGGGAGTGAGTCGCCTCTCATCCCGCCTTGGAAACTGCACGGGCCGTCAGGTAGACGGCGACGAAGAGCAGAACCGCTCCGGGGGGGACGAGCAGAGCGCCCAGGCCCGGGTCTCCGGCGTAAATGAAGAGGCCTCCCAGAAAGAATCCGGCGGGGATCAGCAGCGAGGCGGCCAGCAAGCAGCGAGATGCCGTCCTCAGAGTGGTTCCCGGCCACCCGGTGACAACCGTCAGGGTGAGTCCGAAACCCACATTGATCAGCGCGAGAAGCGTGCCGTGAGCGTGAGCGAGCGTCCACATGAGACGGCGTGACGAATTGGATACGTCCAGATACCAGCCCGTCTTGAGGCCGTGAAACCCCTCCAGGAGGATCCCCAGAGACAGAAACACCAGCAGAGACCACCAGCCGAAGTGCAGATGAGTCCGCGCCGATTCTCGAGGTTTGGCGTGTTTGGACGTGGCTTTGCGCGGCGCCATTCTAGGTCCTTGTCCTTTCGATCTACTCAATGATCATGAGGGGCCGGTCGTCCCGCCGGGGCAGCAGACGTTCGATCAGATCGGCGGCTGCTTCGGGGCGTTCCATTCGGGAAGGACTGCCTTGCCAGATCTCCAGCGCACGGCGCTTGGCACTGGCCCTTTCCTCGCTGGAGGCCACGAAGTCGTATGCGAACTCGTGGAAGCCCGGCTGTTTGCGCAGCGAGTTGTAGGCCATCAGCCGGACAACCGAATAGGGGTCTTCGAGCAGCACGGCCAGATAAGGAGCCTGCCATCCGGTTCCTGAAATCGCCAGGGCCGGTTGCCAGCCCATCGCCCAGGCCGTCACCGCGCGTTGCGCGGCGTCGCCCCGCAACAACCAGAGGAGCGAGGCCCGCACTTGAGTCTCGTCGTCGTCCAATTGCACCTCTGCCCGGCCGTACCATCGGGCCAGGTGCCGGGAACTCCAAGCCAGGCTCCGGTCGAGATGACAAGCGTTGCAGGCGTTGGGTTTGGCGGAAGTGAAACTGTCGGCCACGACGGGACTGTCGATGCGGTGACTGCGGATGGCCTTGAACAGGCCGTAAGTGGTGTGAGGCATGTGGCAGTTGGTACAGAGACTGCCACTGGAGCCGGGCTCGTGGTGGGTGTGTTCTTCCGCTCGGTCTCGATAACTGGAATGGCAGGAGAGGCAGGCCCCGTCGCCCTCCATCCCGGCTTTTATCTGGTCGGCGGGGTCGCTTTCGTGCATGGAGTGACAGGACAGGCAGGAGAGCTCGCCTCTCAGATAGCAGCCCGTTTCGAGTAGGCCGAGATGTTCGCGTCCCGCCACCCGGGCCGTCCCGTCGGGCCAGAAATAGCCCGTCCGCAGGCTGGCGTCCTCGCCTTCCCAACCCAGCTTCATTCCCTGCGTCAGGTCGGCGAAGCGAAACAGCCGACGCGTCTCCTCCAGCTTGTCGCCGGGCAGGTAGCCCCGGCCCGACTCTCGCCAGCGCTCTTCGTCAACCTCGACGCCGGCGCTGTGACAGTTGGCGCACACATCCGAAGCCCGCCTTGCATCCAGTTTTTCCGGGTTGACGATGGTCGGGTCGTGCCCTTCTGTCAAATGAAAGCGGTATCGCCTGGCCGGGTTCCGGTTGGCCTCGACGTGCGCTTGGGCGGGTCCGTGACAGGCCTCGCAGGCGATCCCCAACTCGGCCGTTCGGCTGAACATGGTGCGATCGTCGGGATTGATTCGAGGCTGGCCGGCGACGGCGTGGCAGGAAATGCAGTTTCGATTCCAGCGGGGTGGGTCTCCGCCTCCCGAGGGTGGAGGCCTCAAGAAGGAATCGTCGGAAGGAATCCAGCGTCGCTCGGCGATGTGATAGACCCAGGGGAACTGAAAGAGCATGCCGCTGGTTTCGTGATAGGTCCAGTAAGCCTGAAGATGGTGCGAACCGGTGGTCATCACGACGCGCTCCTCGACTCTTCGGGCTTGCGAGGCTGGGCCCGCCACCAGTCCGCGGACCAGTTCCATTTCCCAGACCGGATCCACCGAATCGACCCAGAATTCGTCGCCGCGGCGAAAGGCTCGTGCTCGGCGTCCCCGCGCTCTCAGCTCGACGTCATCGAAATCGGCGAGAACGGTATCCGGCCCAGCCACCTGGGTCATCGTCCGATGGTAGCTGCGGCTCCAACTGTCGTATTGATCCGGGTGGCAGCCCCGGCAGGTGTCTGAACTTACGTAAGAACCGTCGGCTCTCCCTTGGGGGAGGCTGTCGCGCAGGGAATCGACGGATGGGCTCCAGACCAGAAAAGCCCCGATTCCCCAGGCGCCCAGAAGAAGGGCGGGCGCCGGCGAGCGCCACCCTCGATCCTTGGTCCGAGAAAGCAGAATCACCACCCCGGTCAGGGCAGCGATAGCAAATAAAAAATTCTCCATACCCAGCGCCGGATTCTACCTTCGGGCGATGCGACCTTCCAAACGCCAAAAGGCGGACCCCGATTTTCTGGAACCCCGCTCCGAAATCCGTTTTCCGGCTTCCGATTGTGATTTCCGTGCCGTTAAAAAAAGACTCGGACAAAAAGCCTGGAGCTGACGAAAGCGCCCCACTGTTGCTGAAACCTGAGGTTTTTTGTTCTTCACCCTGAGGTTTTTTGTTCTTCACCCTATTGATTAATGGAATTTCGTGTGGTACACCAGAGTGCCGTGTGGGGAGTGGAGCCAGAGAATATCTGTATTCGTGTCCTCATCTCTCTTATCCAGGCTAGCAATTGGGGGGCGTCGACAAGACGCTGGCGTGTGTGACGGGGCGGGCTGTCTCGTGAAAGCAGCGGTTCAGAACCGCTGGTAGCAAGGGAGTCCACTCCAAACGGAAATCTCAGAAAGGAGACAACCAAATGTTGTTGTCGAAAGCTGTGAGGTCGGGACTGGTGATTGCGCTAGCCTTCCTCCTAAGCAGCGCCGTTTTCGGCCAGGGTGTCAACGCCCGGCTGGACGGCGTGGTCCAAGACCAGAGTAAGGGCGTAATTCCCGGCGTGGAGGTCTCGCTCACGAACAAGGCCACGAATCTGACGTTCGAATCCATTACCGGCCCGCGCGGCCGCTATGTGTTCGTCAACGTCCCAGGTGGAGTTTATGTTCTGGCCGCCGAGTTGCCGGGCTTCAAGAGGTACGTTCAAGACAACGTCATTCTCGAAGTCGGGCAGACGCCTACCATCAACATCACCCTCCAGACCGGTGAGATCACCGAGGAGGTGACCGTCACCACGACCACCGTCAAGGTGGACCAGGTGTCGCAATCGGTGGGACAGGTTGTCACCGGCAAGCAGATCGTCGACCTGCCCTTGGCGGGCCGCGATCCGATGCAACTCTTCTACCTGACGGTCGGCACCAGTCGCGACCTGGGAGGACGAGTCGACGGCCTGCGCAGCACCACCAACAACGTCCAGATCGAGGGGATCTCCTCGATGGATCCGATGTTGACGGGAAGCGCGACCACCTCGACGGCGCCCGTCATCCCCGAGGCCTTGGCCGAGTACAAGGTGGTCAACAGCAGCGCCGCGGCCGAGGACGGCTCGGGCGGCGGGGCCCAGGTCAAACTGGTCTACCGCTCGGGAACCAACGAATTTCACGGCAGCGTCTGGGAGTTTCACCGCAACCGCTCGCTCAACGCCAACAGCTTCTTTCTCAACCGCAACGGGATCGACAAGCCCGCCTTCCGCCGTCACCAGTACGGCTTCGCCATCGGCGGACCCGTGATCAAGGACAAGGGCTTCTTTCACGTCACCTACGAGAACCAGACCCAGATCCAGGACTCGACGCGCAATGCCAACGTCTACACCCAGCGCTTCAAGGACACCGGGATCTTTCAGTATGTGGACACCGGCGACGGTTCGATCAAAGAGATCGACCTGACCACGGTCGACCCGACCAGGCTGGGACTGAATACACAATTCAGCGCCTTTGCCGCTTCCATCCCGGCGCCCAACAACTTCGATCGCGGTGACGGTCTCAACACCGGCGGGTTCCGCTATTCCGCGGACAACCCCTTCGATGAGTGGCGCCTGATCGTCAAGGGTGACTACATCATCACCGATGCGCACCGTTTGGGCCTGTCCTACGCCATGCAGAGGCAGGACGACCCCGGGGTCACCCACATCGACGGCTTCCGCACGGTCGAGAATTTCGAGGACTACCCGGCTGGGGTCATCACGCTGACTTCGAGTCTGACCCCGAAACTGCTCAACGAACTTCGCTTGGGCGGGACCAGCCGGCTCTGGGAGTTCACCAACGGCAACCCCAACCGTTTCACCACGATCCCGCTGCCTCACTTCTCCGGAATCAGCGGCGACTCGAACGGGACACGCGGTAGTTCGACCGATCCGAACCCCAGCAACTTCCTGCCCCAGCAAGGGCCGTCGGTGACGACTACCGTCAACGACAACATCAGCTGGATTCGGGGCAACCACACCTTCAAGGGTGGGATCGACTTTCGCTGGAACCAGTCCAACGTCGCTTTCGGAGGGGACCATTACCTGCCCGTCGCGGCGACTCACCCCGGCGGAAACCCGGCTACGATCCCGGCCATAGCAGGTCTGTCCAGCAGCGACGCCACGCGCGCTCAGAACCTGACCAACGACGTCACGGCCAGCCTGGGTCGAATCACCTGGGACTACCAGCAGATCGCGGCGGACGGAAGCGCCTACGTGCCCTTCGAGACCAAGCTGCGGCGCTGGCGCTCGCAGGAGTACAGCTTCTTCTTCCAGGACACCTGGAAGGTGCGCGACAACTTGACGCTGCAACTCGGCGTCCGTTGGGAGGTCTTTCCTTCTCACTATGAAGGGGAAGGCATCTTCTCCTATCCCGTCGATTC
>JBFGHF010000335.1:0-5162 GCA_041578355.1 Acidobacteriota bacterium | reverse complement strand
GGTAGTTGTCGGCCCCCAAGGTGTGCAGCTCGAAGAGTTCCCTGGCGTAGTTTTCGTTGGGACCTGCGTTGGAGCTGAGGTAGTTGTCCAGAAAGAAGAGCATGTTGGAACTGGAGGCCACAGCTTCCAGCATCTCGCGGAAATTGCCGAGGATGTGAGTTCGAATGGCGTCTCTGTCGAAGGCCGAAAAATTGGGTCCAATCGAGTAGTCCCAGCCGTAAACGTTGAAGTGGTTGTGCCAAAAATCGGCCAGTACCTCGCAAAGCTGCCTGCGGCTGAGGACGGCGCGGACGAAGGCCGCCCTCTCCACTTCCATGATGGAACGCATGCGGGTCTTGTAGCTGGGCCGAGGAACCACCCGCTCCTGCCATAGCTGCGACTGGGACTGCTCGAGCGTGGTGAATCCACTTTCCGTGAGTGTCTGTCGTAGTTGAGTGTCGTCGATGGATTCAGGGTGGAGTTGCTCCTCGCAGTAATCCTCCAGCCTCTTGGCGTCGTTATTCCCGCGCGATTGAAAGTCGTCCATATCACCCGGACAGGGACCGAAGGCGAGTCGGTTGAGAGCGATCACTCCCAGCGGCGGCAAACTGTCGGGACGAACCGGCAACACCCAGGCGCCCCGACCCGACCTCATGAATCGGGGGGGCCGAATCAGGGGACGACCACGGGCCACCGGCCGGGTGGCGGACAAGAACAGACGTCTGTTGGAGAGAGGGCTTTCCGAGGGTTTCACAGGCCTACCCCTTTCAGGGCTCCCCCAAAACCCGCAAGCCGTCTTGGGGGCGAGTTTACTGTACGGATCTGACCGGTTCCAGCTCAGTCTTGCAAAGGGGCGAAAAAATACGCGTGGCCCCCATCACAGACCGTTTTGGAATTTGGACTGTCCAGTGCAGCGAAGCCCCTCTCTTTCTTGACGCTCCCGACAAGTGTAGACGTTACGGAGAATACGGCCATCGGCTGTTCCTGGCACGATATAACTGGCGAGCAACGGGTGCACTGATCAAGAAGCACATGGAAGCAGTCATCCGACGCCACCGCAGCTCCGTGGGGCGACCAGGACAGTTCTGACTCAGAACTTCCGGCAACGGTTTCGAACCCTTTGTGTTAGCTTTTCGTCAGTTGCACTATGTCCCAGGAGAAAGGAAACAGGAATGAGAACGATTCGCCGCTGCCTGCTGTTGACCTGGCTTTTCACAACTCCTTTGCCGGCCTATCCCGACGGACCCTTTCCGCGTCTCACGGGGGGGTTCGGAGAAGATACCTGCACCATGTGTCATTCCGGATTCGCCCTCAACGAGGGCCGCACGCAAGGGGGGGATCTCGCCATCAGCGGAGTCCCCTCGAGCTACCAGGCGGGTGAAACCTATCCCCTGCGGGTCATCATCGCCCATCCGGGACAGTCGCGCTGGGGTTTCGAGCTCTCAGCCCGATTTCTCGCCACAGGTCACCAAGCCGGAGAATTGGTTCCACTGGACGAAAACTGTCAGATCAAGGACAGCCGCGGCGTCCAGTTCGTCGAGCACACCGAACCGGGCACGCGAGCCGGGGTCAGAAACGGCCCCGTGGAGTTCCTTTTCAACTGGGTTGCCCCCGCGAGCGGGGCGGAACCCGTGCTTTTCAACGCTTCGGGCAATGCCGCCAACAACGACGGCGGCACCAGCGGCGACTACATCTACACGGCCAGCGCCTACAGCGGGACGGAAGCGGCACCAGTCCCGGTGTCGGCCGGCCCCGAAGCCGAGCCCGCCGCAACGCGGCCCTACGCGGACGATTCCCGAGTGGTCCACATCACCGCCCCCGTCGATTTGGATAAAGGTCAGTTCCAGTTCATCGTCCAGCACCGCTTCCTGGGCTCGGTCAAGCGAGGCGCCAGTGCTTTCGGTATCGACTTCGGCGCCAACATCAACCTGGGTCTCGACTACGCCCTCACCGACCGTTTAAGCGTCGGCGCGACGCGTGCCCGTTTCGATCGGCTGACGAGCCTGGGCGCGACCTACGAAATCCTCACCGACGCCGACTCGCCCTTCAAATTCGCCTTGCGGGGAGGAGTGGACGGGACCGACAACTTTCGCGATCACTACTCGCCTTTCCTGGAACTGGCTACCGAATTCGATCTGGGACGGGTACGGACCTACCTGGTTCCAATCGTCGTGTTCAATTCGCGCCCGGACGATCTCGCCCAATCGATCCGGCCGCTGATCGTCGAGCCGGAGAGCAACCACACCTTCGCGCTGGGCGTGGGGGCGGACGTCGCCCTCTCGCGGCGCTTTTCTCTGGTGGCCGAGTACGTCCCGCGCTTGGCCGGTTATGGCGGCATCGGCGGGGAGCGGGCCGCCACCAGCGGAGGAATCAAGATCCGCACCTGGGGACACGTCTTTCATCTGCTCTTCAGCAACAGCCGCGTTATGACTCCCAGCACCTACGCCGTCAATTCGACGTCGAACGACGTGATGTTCGGTTTCAATATTTATCGGAGAGTGCCGAGGTAGGTTTGTGGGTTCGTAGGTTTGTGGGTTTGTGGGTTGGTGGGCTCTTTCGATTCGTAATCGTATTCGTGATCGTATTCGTAATCGAAAAACCCTGGGGGCCGGGTGTCTGCGTTCTCACAAACACAATCCCGGGTTCAATCCGCGTTTCCCGGCTCGACGGGCCTGGTTTCGAAAAGCAGCATGGGTTCGCGAGGCGGCCGGGTGCCGCGCAGCGAGAGAAAGGCGATCGGTTCGCTACTGAGGATCTCGATGGCTTCACCAACCGAATCCTGGAACACCGCATCCAAGACCGCCACGAATTTGCCGCGCGGCGCAAGCGCGGCGACGAGTACTTCCTGACGAACCTCTTCGCCCGCCCGGTTGAGGAGCGTCGCCGTGATGCGAGCCGGCGACTCTCCGAGATTGATTGCGGCAATACCGTCGAAGACCAGGTTCCATTCGCCGGGATAGATCAGCAGCCTCTCCAAGACTCGCGAGGTCTCGTTGGCGTGAGCGGTCGCTCCTTCTTGCGAATTGATCAGATAGCCCGCTGAGACCTGGGTGTCGCCGGGGCCGCAAAACCCGAAATGGCTGACGTCGAGGGCGCCGAACAAGTCGCTCGAGAGCGAGATGTCGGTTTGACCCGGCTCGACCTCGAGAAACACGCGTCCCAGTTCGCCGCCTCCCCCCTCGTAGCCGACCAACTCCAATTTGCTCTTCTCGCGCCCGAAATTGGTGACGAAGAGAGTCGTATCGAAAACCGTTCCCAGGGGTGTCACGTGGACGATCCAGCGGATGGGCTGACAGGGCACGGGCCCTTCGCTGCCCGACAACTCGACCTTCCAGGCCCCGCGGCCATGGGTGAAAGCGAAGAGTTGGGCGGGACCCTCGGCGGGCTGGTTGAGGGCCAGGGACTCGGTCACGGCGTTGGAGAAGCCCGAGTTCTCGACAGCCCAGCTCGAGCCGCCATCGACACTCACCAAGACCCCCAAATCGGTGGCGAGAAAAATCCGGTTGCCGTCGTGGGGATCGACGACGATTCCGTGAATCGGGATGTCCGGCAGTGAATTCGGCCCGTTGGTGTCGTCCAGGGGACTCCAGCTGACTCCTCCGTCTTCGGTCTTCCAGAGATGAGGGCCGCCAAAGCCGGCGTAGGAGGCGTAAGCGATGTTCATCTGGCCGGGGTCCCAGGCGATCCAGCTGACAAAGCCCGATCGGGGCCGGACCGACGGCCAGGGAGTCAACGGACTGGATACCAGAGCTTGGTCCTGGCGGTGGATGTAGCCGTTGTTCAGTCCCACCAACAGATGTTGGGAGGTGCGCGGATTGACGGCGATGGCGCTGACCTTTCCTCCACCTTCGAGCTGGGGGCTGGCGCCCGCCCAGGATTCGGCTTCGTCGGCGGTCCGCCACATCTGGCGCCCTCCAATCCAGAGGCGCCGAGGATCGCTTGGGTCCATGGCAAAGGGAGCGATGAACAGAAAGTTGGCACCCGATTCCGCGATCCCGCTCGTCTTGCGCTGAAAGCTTCGTCCCCCGTTGGTGCTTTTGCTCAACGCCAAGAACTGGGATTCGGCGTAGACGGTCTCGGGTCGATCGGGATTGACGGCCACATAACCTCCGTCCCCGCCCAGAACATGATCCCAGTCGTCAGGACCTTGTTCGTCGGAGCCGAGAAGGGTGCCGTTGTCCTGGGTCCCCCCGATGAAGCGGGCGCCGTCCGGGAAGGGCGCACCATGATAGAACTGGGTGACCCCGTAGTTGTGGTTGAGCGACGACCAAACCACTTCACTGTTGGAGCGGTCGCAAGTCGCCTGATCGCCGGTGGCGCTGGCCGCCCGCGCATTTTCGCTTCGCCAGACACCTCCGTCATTGCCCAAGAACAAAATCTGATTGTCTTCGCCGTCATACTGGGGGTGGAACACGATCACGTGCTGATCGGCATGGGCGGAAGGTGGAGAATCCCACCAGTAGGAAACCACACCCCAGTTCTCTCCCCCGTCGTCGGACCGAAACAAGTCGACGCCACCGGCCCAGACAATGTCCGGATCGAAGGGGTCGACGGCGATCATGTTGGTGTACCAGCCCAGGGTCGAGTAGCGGTCTTGCCCCTGAAAACAGGTTTGGAGAGTGGCGATCAGAGGATTGGACAACAACAGAGTGTTGAGCTTCACTTCGTTGCTGTTTCGAACCTGTGCCGTCCAACTCCCCGCCGCTCCCCCTTGTTGCGACCGGAACACGGCGTGGAGGCCACCGTTGAAGCGGCCCTGGGGACCGCCCAAGTAGCTGGCTGAGAGCGCGTAGACGGTGCCTTGCTGAGAGGGCGCGACCGCCAGGGAGGTCAGTCCCATTCCTTCTTCGGAAAGTACTGCTTCCCAGGGCGTGGCTCCTTCGGCCGCGGGATTGCGATAAACCAGCGCTTGGACGAATGTCCCGCATGAGGCCAGAAGAAAGTCGGTCGGCTGGTCGCTGCGCGCCTCCAGATCGAAGCAGCCGCCCAGAATGTCGGTCGCCAAGACACGCGTCCAAGTGGCCCCGGAGTCGGCCGACCTCCAGACCCCGCTCCTTGTGGAAGCATAGACTCGAGTGGAATCCACCGGGCTGACCAATACGTCGTTGACCCAGTGGAAGTCGGATGTCCTGGTCGACGCCAAGCGACGCCAGGTCTCTCCCCCGTCGATCGTCTTGAAGATC
>JBFGHF010000334.1:0-5170 GCA_041578355.1 Acidobacteriota bacterium | reverse complement strand
TACATTCGCGGCGAGTACTTCCGTTCCGCCCAACGATTGCAGAGGGCGATCGACGAGGCCCACCGCAAGGGCTGGCTGGGCAAGGACATCCAGGGGAGCGGGTTCGACCTGGAGGTGGTCGTTCACCGCGGGGCGGGGGCCTACATCTGTGGAGAAGAGACGGCCCTGCTGACCTCCCTCGAAGGGGGGAAGGGGTTTCCCAGGCTCAAGCCTCCGTTTCCAGCGATTTCGGGTCTCTTCGGATGCCCCACCATCGTCAACAACGTGGAGACGTTGGCGTGTGTTCCCTTCATCATCCAGAATGGCGCCGAACGCTTCGCTCGCATCGGAATGGCCCAGCAAGGCGGCACCCGGCTCTTCAGCGTCTGCGGGCATGTGGCGCGGCCGGGACTTTATGAAGCGCCCGTCAGCGTCACTTTGCGCGAGTTGATCGAGGAGGCTGCCGGCGGGGTCAGGGACGGCAAGCAACTCAAGGCGGTCATCCCCGGAGGGATTTCCGCGAAAGTGCTGACCGCCGATGAGATCGATGTGGCGATGGATTTCGACTCGCTCAGAGAAGCCGGAAGCATGGCGGGTTCCGGTGGCGTGATCGTGATGGATGAATCGACATGCATGGTCCGTGCGCTCGAGTCGGCCACCAAGTTCTTCGCCGACGAATCCTGCGGCCAGTGCTCACCCTGCCGGGAGGGGACAGGCTGGATCCATCGAATCGTCAGGCGGATCGTCGACGGACGGGGCCGCGCCCAGGACCTTGACGATCTCCTGGGCATCGCGGGCGACATGGAAGGAAAGACGATCTGTGTGTTCGCTGACGCCGCCGCTTGGCCGGTGCAATCCTACATCGAGAAATTTCGGGGAGAGTTCGAGGCCTATCTGCAACGGGCCCCCGACGCTCGAAAAGAGGAGGTCGCCTGATGCCCACGCTGAGCATCGACGGCCGGGAAATCAGCGTCCCCGAAGGCGCCACCGTGATCCAGGCCGCCGAGCAAATCGGAATCTTCATTCCCCGCTACTGCTACCACCCGGGACTTTCCATAGCGGGCAATTGTCGGATCTGCCTGGTCGAAGTGGATCAGTCTCCCAAGCTTCAAATCGCTTGCAACCTGCCCGTCCGTGACGGGATGGTGGTCCATACACAAAGCGAGCAGGCCCAGGACGGACGACGGGCCGTGCTCGAGTTTTTGCTGGCCAACCATCCTCTGGACTGCCCCGTCTGCGACCAATCGGGCGAGTGCGACCTGCAGAACTTCTACATGAACTTCGGTCTCTACAACCCTCGCTTCAGAGAGCACAAAGTCAAGAAGCGCAAAGCGGTGAAGCTGGGTCCCCACGTGATGCTCGACCAGGAACGCTGCATCCTCTGCTCGCGCTGCGTGCGCTTCACGGACGAGATCACCGAGACCGGCGAATTCGGGATCTTTCAAAGGGGAGACCGGGCCGAACTGGGGATCTATCCGGGAGACACGCTCGACAATCCCTATTCGGCCAACGTGGTGGACATCTGCCCGGTGGGCGCTCTAACCGAAGTCGACTTCCGGTTCAAAGCACGTGTTTGGTACCTCGCCAGCGCTCCCACCCTCTGCAACGGTTGCAGCAAGGGGTGCAATATGGACCTGCATTTCGTGCTCGACCGTCCCCACCTCAACGAGGGTGCGCGCCTCCTCAGAGTCAAGCCACGCCCCAACCCCGACGTGAACCGATGGTGGTTGTGCGACGAAGGCCGCTACGGCTTCGGCTGGCTGGATCGGGGACGGCTCAGCCGAGTGTGCGGCCCCGCGGGAGAGTCCGACTGGGAACAGGCGCTGCTCGAGATCACCTCGGCACTCTCGGGACCGAAGAGCGAGCAAGACGACGGCCGAAAACGCATCGGTATCATCGCCTCCGCCCAGCTCACCAACGAGGAGCTCTTTCTCGTCCGGGAAATCTTTCAGAAGGCGCTGCACGGCCGGGTCACCGTCTCGGTGGCGGAGAAACCCGGAAGCAGCGACGACTTTCTGATCCGCGCCGACAAGAACCCCAACCGGCGGGGGGCTGCGCTCCTCGGCCTGACTCCTCCCGAGGCGCCCGAAGCCGGCCTGATCCTCGACGCCGCCGCCAAGGGCGAACTGGACGTCCTCTGGGTCTTCGGCCACGATCTGGTCAAGCTCTACGGAGAAGAGAAGCTGCGACGGGTCGCCGATAGCGTGCCGCTTCTGGTCTTTTCGGGCACCAACGATAACCCCACGGCGGCTCTCGCTCATTGGGTCCTTCCCAGCGCGGGCTACGTCGAGAAAGACGGCACCTTCGTCAACTGCGACAACCGCCTGCAACGCATCGGACTCGCCTTTCCACCTCTTGCTGATTCGCGGGAAGACTGGCGCCTCCTGCTGGACCGGGGGCGGCGGTTGGGCCTGGACCCGATCAGCGTGCAGAGGCCCGAGCAGATATTCCAGGAGATGGCTTCGGTCGAACCCGCCTTCGCAGGTCTGGACTACCAAGCCGTGGGAGACCAGGGAATAGAACTTTCGGCGAATCCGGCCGACCGGGGGACCGTTACGACATGATCGAGGTGCTGATCATCAAGTTCGTACTGGCGTCGATCGTCTTCTTCGCGGTGCTGAACTTTGCCGGCTTTCACACCTGGGCCGAGCGCAAGCAGTCGGCGCTTATCCAGGACCGGATCGGGGCCAATCGGGCCGACATCTTCGGTTTTCGTGTCCTGGGGCTCTTTCACGGCTTGGCCGACGCGGTCAAGATGTTCACCAAAGAGGACATCGTCCCGGAAGGCGCCGACAGGACGCTCCACACCCTGGCGCCGTTTTTTTCGGTCTTCTTCGCTCTGGTCGCCTTCGCGGCCATTCCTTTCGGCGACCGCCTCATCCTGGGGGACCGGATCATCGAGCTTCAGGTGGCCAAGATCGACGCGGCCCTCCTCTACATCTTCGCCATGCTCTCGCTGGGAGTCTACGGCGTGATCCTGGCGGGTTTCGCCTCGCGCAACAACTACGCGATCATGGGAGGGCTTCGGGCCACGGCCCAGATGATCAGCTATGAAATCGCCCTCGGAATCGCCGTGGTGGGAGTGATCATGGTCTACGGGACGATGGATCTCTCGGAGCTGGTCCGTGCCCAAGGACAGACGATCGGAGGCTGGATCCCCCTCTGGGGAATCCTCGTCCAACCCGTGGCCTTCATCGTCTTTTTGACGGCGGCGCTGGCTGAGACGAAGCGGGCCCCCTTCGATCTGCCTGAGGGAGAGTCGGAGATCATCGGTTATTTCGTCGAATACAGCGGCATGAAATTCGGGATGTTCTTCATCACCGATTTCCTGGAAACAATCATGGTGGCCTGCCTCGCGACCACGCTCTTCTTCGGAGGGTGGCAAGTTCCCTTCCTATTCCCCGACGGATTTCACTTTCCCTGGGGCGGACAGATCTTGCTTTCCAACTGGCTCTACGTCCTGTTGGGCATCTTGAGCTTCTCCATCAAGGTGGTCGTCTTTTGTTGGATCTTCATGCAAATCCGTTGGACTCTGCCCCGGTTCCGCTATGATCAATTGATGAAGTTGGGTTGGAAGGGGCTCTTCCCCATCGCGGTCATCAATGTGGTCGTAACCGCCGTTGTGCTGGTCCTGCTCGGGGAGGGGAGCTGACATGGCCGTCAAAGTCGTCCGCAGGCCCGAGCTGACCTTTTGGGAGAAGCTCTACATTCCCCAGGTCATCAGCGGCCTCAGGATCACTTCGAGGCATTTCTTTCGCAACCTGTTTCTCCACATTGCTCACAAGCTGGGGCGCCTCAAGAACGTTCCAGCCGGAGCCACGGTGCAGTACCCCGAAGAGCTTCGTCCTCTGATGTCGAGGTTTCGCAGCCGTCACCGATTGACTCTCCGCGACGACGGATCGCCGCGCTGCGTGGGCTGCATGCTCTGCGAAACGGTGTGCCCGGCCAAGTGCATCACCATCGTTCCGGGTGAGCACCCCGACCCTCACGTCGAGAAGTATCCGATCCGCTTCGATATCGATCTGGGGATTTGCGTCTATTGCGGTTATTGCGTCGAGGTTTGCCCTGAAGACGCCATCCGCATGGACACCGGGATCCTCGACGTAGCCGCCTACTCCCGGGAAGAGATGCAACTCGACATCCATGAGTTGATGGACCCCAAGCTGCGCAAGCCCGTCCAAGACTGCGACCTGACCTTCCCTCATCAATGCCTGGTGCACGGAGGAGACATGAGAGGCGTGTGGAACCGGTCATGAAGACGAAGCTACGCCGGGATTCCAATGCCCGTCTGATCGGCACGGCGGTGGGGTCGCTGACGCTCGACGACATGAAGGCGGCCGCTCAGGCTGCCTCGGATCTGGAGGAGGTCCCGCGCGAGATTCTATGGGATCTGCGCGATGCCACCTTTTCTCTGACCGCCGAGCAGATTCGCCATTTGGCGGAACACCTGAAGTCCACCAGCCGAATCCCCGTCGGTTCGAAGATGGCGTTCGTGGTCACAGGCGACCTGCAATTCGGCCTTGTTCGAATGTTCGAGGCTCTCCGGTCGGAGCCCGGCCTCGAAATCAGAGTGTTTCGGGAGTGGAGCGAGGCCGACGACTGGATCTCTGGCCCTCGGGTCTGAAGGGTCTGGGGGCCGGAGCCCAACAGAACTTGGTGCATCGGCTCCCCGCAACGGCTTCGCTTTCGGTTGCGAACCCGTTAATGCACGCGATACGAGCCTGGGGCCGAACCATTCACTCCCGCGACTCACGATCACTTCAGGGATGGGAGAAGCGGAATTGGCGTCGAAGCCCGAGAGGGACATGAAAAGGGCTCAGAGAGATCTTCTTCCTGCTCTGCTCCTGGCTGTACTGCTGGCAATGCTCGTACTCTTGGCGACCGCCGCTCTTGGGCTGGATTGGCGTGAAGCGGATTCAGCGGGCGCAAGCGGAGGCAACGTACACCCCGTCTACTCCAGTATGGAACAAGGCGGGCGGAGAGACCTTTCGGGGAGTTGGCTGTTCTGGTTGGGACTGGCTTTTGGTATCTGCCAGATCGCTTTGATTACGGCTCTCCTCAGCCTGGCCGTCCACAAACCGGCAGAGCGCCGTCCGGTCCCGGCTTTCATCCTGGCCGGGGGGGTGGCCTACGCAGCTGTACTCTCGTCACTTTTTCTTTCCTATCGAATCTATGCCGAAAAGCCTGATTC
>JBFGHF010000333.1:0-5182 GCA_041578355.1 Acidobacteriota bacterium | reverse complement strand
GGCGATGTGCGTCGAACCTCCCGAAAACGGAGGTTGGGAGCACAGCGGTGGGACGACGGCACTCTCTGGTATCAAGCTGCGCTTCGTCTGCCAGGACATGATGTTCAACGGCAAACCCCACCCGCCGGGACCCCCGTGGTACATCAAGGCCGGAGACTGGGGCGAAGCGGGGGCGCGGAAGCTGGCTTCCGGCCACATTTACGCCGTTTTCGATCGGGGCTCCGCCAAGCATCACGTCTACGCCAAAATGTCCGCCTTTCGACCGGGTCAGCTTTGGGTCTGGACATGGACTGATTTCGCCGACCCCGCCAAAGAAGACAGCGGCACCCATAGCTGGTTTCGGAAGAAGGGATGATGCAAGGGGAAGGAAGGGGAGTCCTGGAGCAGTCTGCCGGGAGTGGCTCGGCCGGATTGCAGCTGAGCCGAAGCATGGGAGGGCGGAGGGCGCCGATCACCCATTGTTTCTACGTTTTCGCACTTCTGCTGCTGACCGGTGGAACCGCGCTCGGGGCGGAGACGCTTCGCTTTGCGATCATCGGAGACAGCGGGACGGGAGGCCGGGGCCAGAAGGCGGTGGCCCATCAGATGGAGCTTGCCCAGCGGGCTCAGCCCTGGGACTTCGTGCTGATGCTGGGCGACAACATTTACGAAAGCGGGGAGCCCTCGAAATTCGTCAGCAACTTCAAAGCGATCTACAGCCGGATCGATGTGCCCTTTCACGCCACCCTGGGAAACCACGACCGGCGCCACCGCAAAGGGCGGGATCAGGTCGAGGATGACGATTTCGGTTACGTCGGCAAGCAGGATGAATATGTCCTGGAAGCGGGCCCCGTCGTTGGAGGCAAGAGGCTGGCGCGCTTCATTTGTTTGAATTCGGGCGCCTGGAGAAGCAATGAGGAGCTGGATGTGCGCAGCGAGCGCCTCGATTACTGGCTGGCCGACTCGCCGAAATACCATTGGAACTTCGTCTACTTCCATCACCCGCTTTATTCCTTCGCCGCAGGGGGCTGGCTCACCGGGCCGTTCCGCGGGTGGGGGCACGGGGCGGACGAGAAATTGCGCGGGCTCTGGGAGTCGAAGTTTCAAAAGGCCGGTGTCGACGCAGTCTTCTCCGGGCACGACCACTTCTACCAGAAGATTGCACCCCAGGGGGGCATCCATTATTTCGTCTCCGGAGGTGGAGGCAAGGTTCGGAAGGGCGCTCGAAAGAACCATCCCCTTGTGGAATTCGCACAGGAGATTCTGCACTTCGTCCAATTCGAGCTCGACGTCTATCGACTCCGCTACCAAGCCATCGACAGCGAAGGAAACGTCTTTCACAGCGGAGTGATTGAAAAGTAGGCTCGTGCTCCTGGCTCTTGGCGCCTGACTTTCGCACCACGGGCGGACCCACCCTCCTTCGCTCCGAAGACGGAGCTACGGCGGGCAGGCGGACGCACTGACCCACAGACCCACTGACCCAATGACCCAAAAACCCTTGCACCCGAGGGCGAAATCAGTAATCTTAGCCCGCCATGAGTGCAAGCTACCGACCTCGTCCCGAGCACAAGTTCACCTTCGGTCTGTGGACCGTTGGCAATCCCGGCCGTGATTCTTTCGGGGGCCCGACGCGCTCGCGCCTCAGCCCGGTACGGATCGTGCGGATGTTGGCCGAGTTGGGAGCCTACGGCGTCAACTTCCACGACAACGATCTGGTACCGATCGACGCATCGGCCGGGCAGAAACGAAGGATCCTCAAAGACTTCAAAAAAGCGCTGGCGGACTACGGCATCGTTGTGCCCATGGCCACCACCAACCTCTTCTCCGATCCCGTATTCAAAGACGGCGCCTTCACCTCGCACGACGCCAAGGTGCGGGCCTACGCTCTGCAGAAGACCATGTCGGCGATCGACTTGGGCGTCGAGTTGGGCGCCGGGATCTATGTCTTTTGGGGAGGGCGGGAAGGAGCGGAAGTAGACGCCGCCAAGGACCCGTGCGAGGCGCTCAAGCGTTTTCGGGAATGTCTCAACTTCCTGATCGGCTACGTCAAGGACAGCAAGTACGATCTTCGATTCGCGCTGGAGGCCAAGCCCAACGAGCCCCGCGGCGACATCTACCTGCCCACCACAGGCTCTATGCTGGCTTTCATCGAGACTCTCGACGACCCTGCCATGGTGGGGGTCAATCCCGAGGTGGCCCACGAACAAATGGCGGGCCTCAACTTCTACCACGCTGTGGCCCAGGCTTGGGAGGCCGGCAAGCTGTTCCACATCGATTTGAACGACCAGAAGCCCAGCCGCTACGACCAGGACCTGCGCTTCGGATCGGAAAATATCAAGAGCTCGTTCTTCTTGGTGAGGTTCCTCGAAAACTGCGGCTATTCGGGTCCTCGCCACTTCGACGCCCACGCCTACCGCAGCGAGGACGCTCGAGGTGTCCGCGATTTCGCGGCGGGTTGCATGCGGACCTACCTCATTCTCACGGAAAAGGCCCGCCGATTCGAGGATGATTCCGAGATTCAGGGCTTGCTCGCCGAGATGCGACGCTCGGACTCCCAGCTGGAAAAGGCGATGGCGTCCTATTCGAAAGCTCACGCCGGAAAGCTCAAGCGGGCCCGGCTGGACCGAAAGAAACTCGCCCGCCGGCGCCTGGCCTACGAAAGGCTGGATCAACTGACGGTGGACCTGCTGCTGGGCGTGAGGTGACGAGGGCGGCCGAGTTCGAGAAGGTGAGTCCGTTACTGAGCCGCGCGCGTGAGCAAGCGGCGGGAAGAGCCCCGGAGGGGCGGTGTGAAAATAGCCCAGGGCTTCAGCCCTGGGTATTCAGCCCCAGTCGAGCTCAGAGTCCCGGAGGGACGATTGAAACCGCGCAGGAGCCATTTTTCGAGAGCGAGGAGCGAGACCGAGAGCACGAGCGAGACCCTGCAACCTGGAGACTTGTGCTGCCAATTTGAAGATGATGTGAAAAATGTCGGGGCGTTAGATGCCCGTCGGATAGGCTTGCCCACGCAATGGTCCGCCGCTCTCGCTTCTCGCTCTCGCTCTCGGCAAACCCGAAGCCCTCTCATTCGCTTTGCAGCACTCTCGCCGGATCGGTCCGGCTGGCGCGCAGGGCGGGGAAGAGGCAGGAGACCAGCCCGGTCAAGATCAGGACCATCAGCACTGCGGCGTAGGTGGTCAAGTCCGTGGGGGCGACCTCGTAAAGGACGCTGCGCATGAAGCGCGAAAGGGCGAAAGCCAGTGGAACACCGATCACCACGCCCACAGCCAGCAGCCAAAGACCCTGGCGCAGAATCAGTCCGCTGACGCGGCCCGAATTGGCGCCCAAAGCCATCCGGATTCCGATCTCGCTGCGCCGTTGGGTGACGGTGTAGGACATCACCCCGTAGATCCCGACCGCTGCCAGCAACAGGGCCAGGCCGGCGAAGCCCGCCAGCAGCAGAAAGGTAAATCGGGTTTGCGAGACCGAATCGTCGAAGCGCTGTTGCATGGCGGCTACGTCCGACACGGGTTGATCGGGATCGAGCCGCAGCACCTCCTGACGAACCGACTCGGCGAGGGGTTCGGGGTCGCCCTGGCTGCGGATGGCGAGATACATGCTCGAGAAAGGCTGCTGCGGCAATGGGAAGTATGCCTGTCCCCGGCCGATGGTGCGGACATTGTTGTGACGGGAATGGGCCACCACCCCCACCACCTCCCGCCAGCGCCGGTCAGGTCCGAAATTGATCGAGATGTGTTGGCCGAGCGGCTCCTCTTGGGGCCAGAAGCGGCGCGCGAACTCTTCGTCGACGATGGCGACCGGTGGGGCTTGGGCATGATCCCGGTCGTCGAAAAACCGTCCCGCGATCAGCCGGACCCCCATGCTCTCGAAGTAGCCCGGTGTGACGATTCGCCGGTCGATTTCACCGGCGAGCTGGTCGTGGGGCAACGTCTGGCTTTGGCGAACGGCGGTGGTTCCCGACATCGCCTGACCGCTCAGGGGAAGCTGTGAGATGGCGCCGGCGCTTCGCACTCCGGGCAGGGCCCGCACGCGCTGCAATAGCTGATCGAAGAATGCGGTCCGTGTTGAGTCTTCGGAGTATCGCGCCGGGGAGAGGTTGACCCGCAACGTCAAGAGCTGCTCCGAGCGGTAGCCCGGATCGGTGTCGAGCAATCGACTGAAGCTGCGGATCATGAGCCCGGCGCCCACCAGCAGGATGACCGCCAGCGCGACTTCCGCGGCCACCAACAGACCCCTTAAACGCTGCCCCTTGAGCCCGTGGGAAGCACCTCTGGCACCCTCCTTGAGCGAATTGACCAGGTCCTCCTTGAGGGCATGGGAAGCCGGGGCGAGACCGAAGAGGATCCCCGTGGCCAGACAGCATCCGACGGTGAAGAGCAGGACATCCATGCTCACACTCACTTCACCGATGCGGGGAATGCTTCCGGGCGCCAGGAGGTTGAAGAAGCGGAGCAGGGTCAGAGCCAAAACGACGCCCGCCGCTCCTCCCAGGAAAGCCAGGACAAGGGACTCGGTGAGCAGCTGCCGCACCAAGCGCAGCCTGCTGGCTCCCAAAGCCGAGCGCACTGCGATCTCACGCTCCCGCCCCAAAGATCGAGTCAGCAGCAGGTTGGCCACATTGACGCAGGCGATCAAGAGGACAAAACCCACCGCACCCAGCAACACCAGGAGGGCGGGCCTGATCTCCTCCACGAGGTCGTCGTGGAGCGAGACGGCGGTGATCCCCCACCCCTCGAAGTCGTAGTAGTTGGGAGACTTCTCCTGAATCTTCGCGGCCACCGTGTCCATGTCTTGTTGCGCTTGCGCCATGCTGACGCCGGGCTTGAGGCGGCCGAATCCCCTCATGGCATGGGAACCCCGAGGCATCCGAGAGTACTCGTCCACTCCGAAAATCGCACCGAAGATCGTCGTCAGGGGAGTCCATACCTCGATTTGCCGGGGGAATTGCGCGTCCGGGTGGAGGATCGAGAAGTTCTCGGGAAGCACGCCGATGACCTGAAACGGGAAGCCGCTGAGATTGATCTTCTTGCCGACGATCTCGGGGTCCTCGGCGAAGCGCCGTTTCCAATATGCATGACTGAGAATGACTGTCGCGGGCGCGCCCGGAGCGTCGTCGCCGTCCTGGAAGAGACGTCCCCGGTGGGCGGAGACCTCCAGCACCTCGAAGAAGTTCGCCGAAGCCCCGGCGGCTCCCACTTCCTCG
>JBFGHF010000332.1:0-5191 GCA_041578355.1 Acidobacteriota bacterium | reverse complement strand
GGTCCTGGAACAGTCCTCGGCTCGTCAAGGAGTTGCCAGGGCAGAGTCGCCTCTGCCTCCTCGGCGGTTTTCGAAGTTTCCCTCACTAGGAGGACATTGAGATGAGCAGCAGAATCGAGAAGACCGAAGAGGAATGGAAGCGCGAGCTGACGCCCGAGCAGTTCCATGTCCTTCGAAAGAAGGGCACCGAACGGGCCTTCACGGGGGAGTATCACGACTGCAAGTCCGAAGGGATTTACACTTGTGCTGCCTGCGGCCAGGAACTGTTCAGTTCGGACACCAAGTTCGACTCGGGCACCGGTTGGCCCAGCTATTATGCCCCTGTCGACCCCGAAAACGTGCGCGAAGAGGAGGACAGGAGCTTTTTCATGCGGCGCACCGAAGTGGTTTGCAGCGCCTGCGAATCTCACCTCGGCCACGTCTTCCCCGATGGTCCGCCACCGACCGGCCAGCGCTACTGTATCAACTCGGTGGCGCTCAAACTCGAGCCGAAAGAGTGAGACCGGATCTTGGGAATCGTCTCCGGCCTCGTCCAGCGGGGTTGTTGTGGGCGCCAACCCTGACCGGTTACATTAGCTTGGGCGGGGTGGAGGACAGTCACCAAGCACCTCTCTCTCGCTGGCCAAAATTCCACGATTCGAAAAAAACAAGATGAAATCCGAAACCCAGATCAAGCTCCCTTCTGATCAACGCCTGGGGAAGTTCCTGTCCATGATCTTCATTCATTCAGTTTCAAGAAGGAGCAGAAGTTGATATCAAGCCAATCGGCCAAGCCGCTAGCCAAGATCGAGCATTTCGTGGTCGTTATGCTTGAGAACCGCTGGTTCGACCACATTTTGGGAAACCTTTACGCCAAGGAAGGCAACGTCTCGCCGCTGGGCCACCCCTTCGACGGGTTGACCGGTGAAGAGAGCAACGAGGACCAGCAGGGAAGAAAATCAAGGTCTGGAACCTCAAGCAGAGCGACCCTTACTGCTACTTCACTCCCAAGGCCGATCCCGGCGAAGGCTTCTCCAACACCAGCTCGCAGCTTTACGGCAACCAGATGATCGTAGAGCAGGAGAAGCCGCCCACGAACGGCGGCTTCGTCAAGAACTACGAGTACACTCTGAGCTGGCAGAGCAAGTCGCCGGGATGGAAGATTTATTCGGGTGCGGGTCCCAAGGACATTATGGCCATGCACACCCCTGAGACTTTACCTGTCCTCTCAACGCTGGCGCGCCAATACGCGGTTTGTGACCGTTGGTTCTGCTCGGCGCCGACGCAGCCCAATCGGGCGTTCTTGCATTTGGCCACTTCCGAAGGAATCATAAAGAACAACTGGAACCATGTGTTCACGTCAAAGAGCATCTACAAGGCCTTGCAGGACGCAGGCCGGAGCTGGGGCATCTACTCCTTCGACCAGAAGGGTTTGAGCATGATCCGCTTCGACATCCAAGACATCCTCCATGCCCCCGACAGCCATTTTGGCGTGTTCGACCAGTTCGTGGATCAGGCGAAGAGCGGAAAACTGCCTCACTACACCTTTCTGGAACCGGCCTGGGGCCAGGGCGGCAACAGCATGCACCCCAACTACAACGTCGCCAATGGAGAGCAGTATCTCTACAAGGCGGCGTTACCGCGAATACCACGAGTCGCGCTGGCGGCATTACCGCGATCATGACCGCCACTATTGAACTGTCTTTCGACCATGTCAGAGCTGCAGGATTCAAAGAAGAATGTGAAACCGGACGCTCTGACAGCCAAGTCTCCGGGCACTCAGGATTCCGAGAACCGGGGAGCCCGGGCGCCTGAGGTCGGGGAGATGGTTCGCCGAGTGGGACAATCCAAGATGCGGCGGGGATTGGGGCTGCTCTTCGGCCACAGCCCCGCCCAGCTCTACCATCTGTTGGGCCAGCCTTCCGAAAAGGCCTACCTCAATCTCGGCTACTGGCCCGCGGGGTCGAACCGGACGCCGGGCATCCCGGCGGTCACTCTCGAGGAAGCTGCCGAAGAATTGGTCCGCGAGATCGGTCGCTTGGCGGAGCTTTCGACCGCCAACCGCCTTCTCGACGTAGGCTTCGGCTTTGGCCAACAGGACGTGCTCTGGGCGCGAGAGCTGAACTGTGCATCCATCTTCGGGGTCAACATCACAGCTCTGCACGTGGCGGGCGCCACAGAACGGGCCGCTCAGGAGCGGCTGTCGGAGCGCATTCAGTATCAGCAGGGGGATGCCTGCAGGCTCGCATTCCGGGAGGGCGCTTTCGACCGCGTCATTGCGCTCGAATGCGCCTTTCACTTCAACACGCGGCATCGATTCATCAGCGAAGCCTACCGCGTCCTGGCGCCGGGGGGCATCCTGGTCACGGCCGACATCATCACCGGCGACCCTTTTGGCGGCGGCTCTCTGCCTTGGAGTTACCGTCTGTTCGGCAGCCTTCAGAACCGGTTCTGGCAAATCCCAAGCGAGAATTGGTACAGCATCGAAAGGTACCGGCAGATCCTCGAACAATCCGGATTTGAGGTCGACAAGCTCGAAGATGTTTCCGACAGTGTCCTGCTGCCTTTTGTCGACCGATGCCTCGATAGACCCTTCGAGAATCAACCCTGGTTGCTGCGCAGGTCGCTGGCGAAGGCCGCCGCATACTGCCGCTCGGGAGCGCTCCGCTACATTTTCAGCAAAGCTGTGAAACGGCCCTAGCCCAGGTTCGAATTGAAACCGCGGGGAACAAGCGATTGTCAGCCGTTCCTACAGGCTGATGATGAGGAGGCTGGATCTCAAACCACCGAAAACTCCCAGACGACGCATGGTCGACCTTTGGAGTGCGGCGGCTTGCTGCCGCTTTGTCGTCCACAAACCACCGTCAACAAAGGAATGACAAGATTGAGGAAAAGCGGTAGGAAGCCCCCGCACTTGACGGCGTTGTTTTGAGGCGGTCTCTAAAGCGGCGGGCTGATTTCAGCCTGTCCCGCGGGGACGGAACAGGGCAACCACCCGGGAAAGGATTTCCGGCAGGCACTCAGACTATCGCAGTGCCGCCTCGACCCTGCTCCGCAAGTCGGCGGCTTGGCGATAGATTCTCTCGGGCTCGAGTCTGGTGAAGCGGCGGTCGCGGTAGATCGTCTCCCCTGCCACGATGACGGTTTCCACGGAGCTGGCTTTGAGGGTGTAGACGGCCAGGCTGTAGGGGTCCTGCCTGGGGTGGGCGGCCGGGCTGTCCAGGCCGATGATGATCAAATCGGCCTGCTTGCCGGGCTCCAGGCTGCCGATGCGGTCGTCCAGGTCGAGCGCCCGGGCGCCGCCGAGGGTGGCGGCGATGAGAACGGCTCGGGCGGGCACCAAAGTAGGGTCGTTTCCGGCCAGCTTGTGGAGCTTGGCCATGCTGTCCATTTCCTCGAAGAGATCCAGGTTGTTGTTGCTGGCGGCGCCGTCGGTTCCCAGGCCGAGATCGACTCCGGCGCGAAAATATCCGGGCACCGGGGCCACTCCGGAAGCAAGCTTCATGTTGCTCTCGGGGTTGTGGATCACACCCACGCCGCGCTTCTTGAACAACTCGATCTCATCCTCCAGCGCCCAGACACCGTGGTTGGCAACCACTCGATCCGACAAGAAACCGATCTTCTCCAGGTAGCGAATCGGGCGGTCTCCGGTCCGCTCTTCGACCTGAGAAACCTCTTCGCTGGTCTCGGCCAGGTGGATGAGCAGCGGCACATCGTATTTGTCCGCCAGGGCCCGGCAGGCCAGCAGCACCTCCCGGGATACGGTGAAAGGTGCATGAGGGGCCACGGCGGGAATGACTCGTCCGTGATCTTTCCAGTCGCGGATGAACCGTTCGGTGTAGGCCAAAGTCTCTTCGGGGGTGGGGTGGTCGGGAGCGGGAAAGCCGATGATCGTCTGGCCCAGGACGCCGCGCATCCCCGACTCGTCGATGGCCCGGGCCACCTCGGCCTCGTAGTAGTACATGTCGGCGAACAAGGTGGTCCCCCCCGAGATCATCTCCAGCGCCGAGAGCAGTGTGCCCCAGTAGACGAATTCTTCATCCACGGTCTTGGCTTCGGCCGGGAAGATGTAGTCCTCCAGCCAATCCATCAACTTGAGGTCACTGCCCAGTCCCCTGAAGAGAACCATGGGAGCGTGTTGATGCCCGTTGATCAGGCCGGGCAGGACCAGCTTTCCCGTGGCGTCGATGGTCTCGTTGGCGCTCCAGCTAGCGGCTTCCGACGCCGGACCGACTGCCGCGATTCTGCCTTGGCGGACCGCGACGAAGCCGGGGTCGAAGACCTCCAGATCAGGACTCATCGTGACCACCGTCGCGCCAATGACGAGAAGGTCGGAGGCTGCGTCGGTCGGCCCCGGAGCGGGGCAGGACGTCAGGAAAGCGAGCAGGACCAAGCAGACCGGTCGAGTCAGGAAGACGGGTTTCATTCAGGGAGTATATCGAAAAGCGCCCATCCGGACTGAGCCCTGTGCGTCCGCCAGCGACACGCCGGAGAAACGGAGTGCGCCGTCTCCGTTTCGGGTTGCCGCTGAGCGGTTCGACGGCGCCGGGTGGTCGTCCGGCGTCGCTCCCTCACGGTCGCGGCTCAATGGCGGCAAGGGACGACTCTCCGCTCCGCTCCAGAAAACAGAGCAGAAGCCGCTGAAAATCGCCTTTGACTTTCTGAGTGACTTGGAGAACGTCTTGGTGGTCCATTGCTTCGTCGGCGATCCCCGCGGCCATGTTGGTCAGACAGGAGATTCCCAACACACGACGCTTCATGTGGTTGAGGGCGATCACCTCGGGAACCGTGGACATTCCGACGGCATCGGCCCCGAGTGTTCGGCACATGCGGATCTCGGCGGGTGTTTCGTAGGAAGGACCCCGGACGGCGACATAGACGCCCTGCCGAGTCTCGATTTGCAGACTCTCGGCGCATTCTGCAGCGATGCGGATCAGGGCAGGGTCGTAGGGATGGGTCATGTCCGGAAACCGCTCTCCCAGAAAGTCGAGATTGGGGCCGCAGAGGGGGTTGTCTCCAAGCAGATTGATGTGATCGGTGATCAGCATCAGCTCCCCCACCTGGAAGTCGTCGTTGATCGCGCCCGCGGCATTGGTGATCACGAAACGCTCTACACCCCAATGGGCCAGGCAACGGACCGGGAACACGACATCGGAAGGGTGGACGCCCTCGTAGAAGTGCACGCGGCCTTGCAGCGCGCAGAAGTGCCCCG
>JBFGHF010000331.1:0-5199 GCA_041578355.1 Acidobacteriota bacterium | reverse complement strand
TCGGTGTCGGAGTCGACGATGATCGAATCCTTGCCGCCCATCTCGGCGATCACCCGCTTGATCCAGATTTGGCCGGGCTGCGGTTTGGCGGCCAGCTCGTTGATGCGAAGCCCGACGTTCATCGAACCCGTGAAGGCGATGAAACGAGTGCGCGGGTGGACCACCAGCGGCTCCCCGATCTCAGGCCCGCCGCCGGTCACGAAATTGACCACGCCGGGAGGCAGGCCGACTGCCTCGCAGATCCGCATCAGCTGGGCGGCGATCGCGGGGGAATCACTGGAGGGCTTGATGACGGCCGTGTTTCCGCTCACGACCGCGGCCATGGTCATCCCCGTCAAGATCGCCAGCGGGAAGTTCCAGGGCGGGATGATCACTCCGACGCCCAGGGGAATGTAAACGAGGTCGTTCTCCTCGCCCGGCCAGTCCACCAGCGGCTGAGGCTGACTGAGCCGGAGCATCTCGCGGGCGTAGAACTCGCAGAAATCGACGGCCTCGGCGACGTCGGCGTCGGCCTCGACCCACGACTTGCCCACTTCGAGGACCATCCAGGCCGCAAGTTCGAGTCGCTGCCGGCGCATCTTGTCGGCAACCGCCACCACGTATTCGATCCGCTTCTCGGGATCGGTGCGGCTCCAGCCGCGGAAGGCCTCTTCGGCCGCCGCGATGATCGAGTCGGCCATTTCCGTGGGAGCCTCCTGGAAGACACCGACTACCTCCGACTTCTTGGAGGGGTTGTAGGACTCGAAGGTCTTTCCGGTTTTGATGTGTTTGCCGCCGATGACCAGTGCGTGTTCACGTCCCAGCTTCGAGCGAACGCCAGCCAAGGCCTGCTCCATCGCTTTCCGGTTGTCAGGCTGCGAGAAATCGGTGAGTTCGAGGTTCTTGAAGGGGGGGAGGTTCATATTCGGCTCCTGGCTGCGGGCTCCTGACTTCGGGTTTTGACTGGTCTCGGCGCACCTTTGAATCCTTGCGGCTCCGGGGTGGGATCTTCGCCGATCGGCCCCGCGGCCGAGGGGCGCCGTGACACGAATGAGCCCATAATTCTCCCCTTCACGGTCCTTCTTTGTCAACGGAGCTTGCCAATCCCGCGCCCCAGGGGATCCCGAGAGCGAGAGCGAGAGCGAGGAGCGAGAGCGAGAGCGGAGGAGCGAGAGCCAGCCTCCTGCGGCAAACCCCGGTCTAGCACTCGCTTCCGCTCGCGCTTCTCGGTCCGACTGAGGAGATCGAAATCCATCGCCGACCACCGCCACTGCTACAATCCACTGCCGTGCACTCACCTAAGGACCGGATCCACTTCATTCTTTCCCACACCCAGTTCGCCTCCAATCTAGGCGCGGCGGCCCGGGTGATGAAGAACATGGGTTTCAGCCGGCTGATTCTGATCCGCCCCCAATGCGAAGTGGGGATGGAGGCCCGGGCCATGGCGATGAAGGGCGCCGACGTTCTGGATCGTGCCCGGCTCGAGCCCAACCTGGCGGAGGTCGCCAAAAGCCTCGACCTCGTCGTCGGGACCACCGGCCGCTTCGACGCCGGCAAGCCACAGTGGACCACCAGCCGAGCTTTCTGCGAGCAGATCCTGCCCCGCTACCCCGGTCGCATCGGGATCGCATTCGGCGCCGAAGACAGCGGTCTGCAAAGGGACGAGATCAAGCTCTGTCAATGGCTCGTCGAGGTCCCGACCGACTCCGACTACCCGGTTCTGAATCTGTCCCAGGCCGTGGGGATCGTCGCCTACGACCTCAACCTGGCGATCAGCCCCGCACAGCGCGTCAGGCCTCCCTTCAATGTCGCCGGCGAGCAGGAGCTCGAGGCTCTCCTGAAGCGAGTGGAGCGCTCCCTTGACGAATCTCCTCACGTTTCCAGGGAAAGGCTCATGGGGCGCCTCCGCAAACTACTCGGCAGAGCGCAACTCGAAAAAGAAGACGTGCAGATGCTGCACGGGTTGCTTTGCCAACGAGACCCGAACCCGTCGTGACTTGGACTCGCCAACCGCTCGGGATCGGCATCGGTATCGGAATCGGGTGTCGTGAAATCTAAACCGCCGCCGTCGTTCGAATCACGTCCATAAACGATGACACCGAGAAAACAGCGTTTCCGATGCCGGGCTCGCCGTAGCCGGGGGGAGCGGGCAGATTGTGCTTTTCCTGGGTGTCGCGCCAGGCGCGCAGGAGGCGGACGTGGTATTCCAACGGCGCTCCTCCGGGGTTGGCCTTGCCCAGCAGGCTGATGGGCTCGGGGCACCAAGTGGTGAAACGCGGCATAACCCCGCGGGACATGAAGAAATCGAGGCCTTCCCGAGTCGACTCGACCGCCTCTTCGGGAGAGGCGAAGCCATGGGGCTGCGACATTTCGATCCCGGCCACGAAGTTGGGGATGACGCGGGACGCGCCAAAGACTTCCCGCGCATCCAGAATTCGAGCAATCCACTCGTCGCGGCCGATGTACCGGTTCTTGCCGGCGCAAATGATCTCGAAGAGCCGCCGGTCCCAGACCTCGTAGTTTGGATGATAAATCTGAACTCCCGCTTCTTTGAAGCGCCTCACGTCGTCCTTGGGAAGGGCTTGAACGACCACCTTTCCGATCCAGCGGCCGGGAAAACGCTTTTCGATGGCTTCCGGGTAGCGGGCATAGAATTCGACCTCACGCATCCCGTTGAGTGTCGAGGTGATACTGCCGCCGGTGACGGTGTAGGCCCGGCTCTCCGAATCCGTCTCATCGATGATTTGCAGGGCTTCGAGAATCTCCTCGACCGTTTTGACCGCGGTGTAGGGGCGCCCCGCTTTCTTCTGCTGACGGTAATTCTCATTGATGTCGCAGAACTGGCACTCTTCCTTCTTCCCGAAGTACTGACAGACCCTGTAGACCGTCAGATAAAGCAAGTAACCCCACTCGATGGTGGGAGCGATGTCGGTGATCGGTTTTCCGCTGGCGAGGGTCCGGCGGTAGTATTCGGGGACAGGCTGGAACTCGACGCCGCAAATCTCTTCGCCGTCCAGCGTCAGCATCAAGCCTCCCTCGCTGGAAACCTCCACACGGTAATCGGACCTCGGGTTGAGGCGGACGGAGACGATGGTGCGCCGGAAATTCCAGGGCCCGCCCCGCAGACTGACTTCCTCGGGAGCGCGAAAGTGTTCGCGGCTCCGCATCTCCTCGATGGGGATCAGATCGAATGAAAAGATGAAGTAAGCCTTGGGCTTGTAGCCCGAAGCGATGCGCAGGGCGTCCTCGGAGAAGGCAAGTCCACCGCGAAGGATGTCCTCCTTGAAGACGGCTTCGGGGGGGAGGTCGGGGAAGGCTTCGACCAACCTCTCGACTTCCGCCAATCTTTCGGCCATCCGACTACGTTAACAAAAATGGCAAGAGGCGAGAGCCGCACGCCCGTCGTGGTCGGGAAGTTTTTTCTCGGGGCTCCACCGCCTACCGCTCCGTGGCTCGATTCGGCCATTGAGCTTTTCAGAATCGCCGGTCGCGGGAATGTTGTCCTGGGTTCGAAATCCCCCGAGTCAGAATGTTCCCTGGAGGTTGAACAGGTTGAACCGGCCGAGGCTAGTGCAGCGGATCATGAGTCTTGAGCCAAGGTTCAGAACGTAAGACGCGCTGCACTAATGTCCTGACAAGACACTAGACCTATTCCGAAAAACGGAGGTTTCCATGAGATTCATTATTCTGTTGTCGCTTCGTCTCGCTCTCTTTTCCTTTTTCGCATCGGCCGCGATGGCCCAGGCCGGGGGTTTTCCCGATCTGGTGGGAGGCTTGAAGGCCACTCCCGGCTGCCTGGGAGTGGAAACGGCCCGGACGGGCAGCGGCAAGAATGTGATTTTCGCCTGGTTCGAAAACAAGCAGGCAGTGCTCAACTGGTATCACAGCGAAATGCACCAGGGAGTGATGAAGAACTTCTCCTCGTCCTACACTCCTCGCACTCCTCTCGAAGGCGTTCCCGACGGGCTTGGACCCATCATGGCGATCGCTTCGATCACCATGGCCAGCGAAGCACAGCTGAAAGAGACCCAAATGCCGATCTCGCAAATCGCAATCGAACTCTACACCCCGGTGACAGGCGGAATCTACTTGGGAAGCCGCTTCGCCCCGGACGGGGTGGAGGTCTCCAATCTGAAGGACTTGAATCCAGATCGCTGAGGCCAATCCAGAGCGGGGGCGTTGTCGGAGAGTTGCTCGATTGGGGCGGCGCTTGGCGGGAACCGTGCCGTGGACGCCACCGAAACGCTGTCAACTTGGTGCCTGGAATCGAGCCCCCGAGGGAGGCGTCAGGAGGCCTCCGATCTCATCCCACAACGATTGGTATGCCTGTGCCGCCGAGCAGCCGGGAGCGAAGGAGCCGAGGGGCGCCCTGGCCAGGCCCATCTGCTCCACCAAACTGGAATAGGGTATGGCGGTCTCGAGAAAACGGCTTCGGACGCCGCCTCCGCCACGCTGCCTGCAGATGGCTCGATGGAGTTTCTTGCGCCGATCGACCATGGAAAAGAATGGAAGAAGCTTGGGGCCGTCGGGGAAATTCCTGCGCAGATGCTTTTCCAGCCGCGCCAGCGATTGGAGTGAGAGCGGAGTGGGGATGGTCGGGACCAAAAGAGCGTCCGCGGCGGCAAAAAGACTTTCCGAGACGAGCGAAATGCTGGGAGCGCAATCCACGATCAGAGTCGGATATTCGTCGACAAGCGGCAGCAGGATCGAGCTCAGCCGCTCTTTCGGTTTTCTGGCGCCGTTCAGGTGGAGATCGAAAAAGCGATAGGAGAAATCCGCGGGTACGACATCCAGTCCTCGAAAGTCGGACTCTCGAACCGAACTCAAGATCCTTTTCTTTTGGGTGACGAGCTTCTTGGCACCGCCTTTTATCCGCGGTTTGATGCGGAAGTAGAAGCTGGCCGATCCTTGTGGATCGAGGTCCCAGAGCAGAGTCCGTCGCCCTGCCTTCCATGCAAGGTAGGCCAGATTGACGGCCGAAGAAGTCTTCCCGACTCCTCCCTTGATGTTGTAGACGGCCAGGATCATTGCGGACCTTTCTTGCTCTTGATCAGCCGTTCGAACAATCTGCGATTGGCCGGTTTTGCGAACCTCGCGAAGGTGCGGCCGAAACGGGATTGTTCTTTTCCTTCCTGCGACTCGAGCAGATCCAGCAGTCGTCCCATGGCCAGCAGGGTCGCAGCCGGCAAAGAGCGACCTGTCCTGGATTCCTCCGCCCAC
>JBFGHF010000330.1:0-5227 GCA_041578355.1 Acidobacteriota bacterium | reverse complement strand
GCAGCCTCCGACCTGGTCCGGATGGGCTTTGGAGTAACGGTGTTCGAGGCCCACGAGGAGGCTGGCGGGATGCTGGTCTTGGGAATTCCGGAATACCGTTTGCCGCGCGAAGTCATCCGGGCCGAAATCCAACGGATCCTCGATATGGGCGTGGAGCTTCGAACGGGGATTCGTATTGGTGAAGATCTGAGTATCCGGGATCTTTTGCGAAAAGAGCAGTTCGACGCCGTCTTTGTGGCGGTGGGCGCTCACTTGCCCCGCCGTCTGGGTATTCCGGGAGAGGACGGTCCGGGTTTTGAAGATTGCCTCCACTTCATGCGGCGAGTCAACGCGGGGACTTCCATCCCCTCGGTGAACCGGGTCCTGGTCTTGGGAGGCGGCCATTCGGCAATCGACTGCGCCCGCTCGGCCCTGCGCCTCGGCTGTCGCCGGGTCCAGGTGGTCTACAGGCGATCCCGAGGGGAGATGCCCGCCGGCGAGACCGAGGTCCGGCAGGCGGAAGAGGAAGGAGTGTGTTTCACCTACCTGAAATCCCCAAAACGCGTGATCCGAAGCGGCGCCCGACTGAGGGGTTTGGAGCTGATCCGCAATCGACTCGGAGATCCCGATAAAAGCGGGAGGCGCCGACCTCTGGAAGTTCCGGGCACTGACTTCTTTTTGCCGGCCGACTTGATTCTGTCGGCGGTGGGCCAGAAACCGGACCTGCAAATGGGGCCAGGCCTGCCTCGCCTCCCCCTCTCCGCCGGGGATACCGTTCGGGTCGACGAAGAAACATTGCAGACATCGTTGCCCGGCGTGTTCGCCGGGGGAGACGCGGTGACGGGGCCCCGCACCGTGATCGAAGCAATCGCGCAGGGTCATAGGGCTGCCCTGTCGATCGCTCGCCATCTCGACCCGGCCGCGCGGTTTCAGGTTTCTGCCGATGCCCTCAAAAACGAGTCCTGGGAGCTGGAGATGGAGGACGACTCGGTGAGGCACTTTCCCCGTGCGGTCATGCCGCATCGTCCTGCCCCGCAACGCAAGTTCGATTTTCGCGAGGTCGACCTCGGATTTACTCAGGAAACGGCGATCAAAGAGGCCCAGCGGTGTCTTCGCTGCGGACCCTGTGGCGAGTGTTCCTTGTGTGTCACCACCTGCCCCAAACGCCAGCTTATGCTCAGCGTCAACAAGGCCGACAGTCCAGGAGTCCTGGTGCGGTTCGATTCGAACGGCTCCGCACTGAGCCGCTTCTCGGGCACGCAGGCTCTCCTGCAGTCGAGAGAGGACAGCCAGGCGGGCGAATCCCGAAACGAGAGTTCAATCTCAACAAAGGTCCAGCTGTCCGATCCGGCCTGCTGGATCGACAGCGAAGTCTGCCGCGGCTGCGGCCTCTGTGTCGAGACCTGCGGCTATGGGGCCATTCGCCTTCGTCGGGACTTGGCCGACAACACAAGGGCGGAGGTGCTGAACCAGCTCTGCAAGGGCTGCGGGGTCTGCGCTGCAATCTGTCCAACCAACGCGATTCAACCCGGATTCCAGACCGACTTCGATATCAAAAGAGCGCTCCAACACCAGACGGATCCCACCAAGTGTGTTGTCTTCACCTGCCGCTGGAATCCTCTGGCGGGACGCCTTTTGGATGCGCCCCGCCCGGGAATGCAGTTTGTTGCGCTGCCTTGCGCCGGACGGCTGCATCCGGGTTTGATACTGGAGGCATTCCAGAACGGCGCTGAAAGCGTCCTGGCCCTGACTTGCCGCCCCGATCGATGTCATTACGGCTTTGGATCGCGGACGGCCGCGGAATCGCTGCGGCGGTCCCGCGGCCTGCTGCAACTGTTGGGGATCGAACCAGACGGGCTGCGTGTCTGGAGAATCGAAGAAGGTTTCCAAGACAGCCTGGACGAGTTGCTCCGGTGCGGCACCGGGTCCCGAGGGGAGGTGGCGGGTGCCTGAGCCAAACCTTGCTGCGGTCCAGAAGGCCGCTCTGGAGCACAACGTCTATCGATGCTACGCCTGTGGAAAGTGCACCAGCGTTTGTCCACTGGGACGGCTCAACACGTCATTCGCTCCGCGCCGGATCGTGACTCGTCTGACGGATTCCGGAATGGATGACTTTTCGGCGGAAGACGGGCTCTGGCGCTGCTTGGGCTGCCGACTCTGCACCGAGGCCTGCCCCTCCAGCGTGGAATTCCCTGATTTCGTTCTGCAGGCTCGAAAGGAACTGCACCGCCACGGTGCTCCCCCTCCCTGCACTCACGGCGGTGCGCTGCAGGGCTGGATGCGGCTGATGACGCGCCCCGAACTGATTCAACGGCGCAGCGGGTGGATCAAGAAAGAACTTCGCTTAACGGAGAGCGGAGACTTTCTCTATTTCGTGGGCTGCCTGCCCCACTTCGATGCATTCTTCCCGGAACTGAACGTCCAAAGCTGCTCGATTGCACAACACACGGTTCGCATCCTCAACGCCCTCGAGATCGAACCGGTGGTACTCGAGCAGGAACGTTGCTGCGGACACGATCTGCTCTGGCAGGGGGACGAAGAGGCTTTTGAAGAACTGGCTCGGCTCAATTTCGAGCAGATCAAGGCCAGCGGCGCCCGGACCGTGCTGATGAGCTGCAGCGAGTGTGCCAGGACCTTTCGAATGGACTATCAACGCCTCTTCGGAGAGCTTCCCTTCGAGGTCGTCCACCTGGCCGAGTTTCTGGCCGCGCAGGTCGATCTGGCGCGGCTCCGTTTTCGTTCTTCACCTCAGATCGTCGCCTATCAGGACCCCTGTCGATTGGGCCGCCACCTGGGCGTCTACGACGAGCCCCGACGAGTGATCACGGCCATTCCCGGCGTAGAGTTGCGGGAGATGCCTCAGAATCGGGAAAACTCCGTCTGCTGCGGGACCAGCTGCTGGATGGCCTGTGACAGCAACAGCCGTCGCATCCAAGAAGAGCGCTTGCGCAGCGCGGCGGCTGTCGGGGCCAGCAAACTGATCACGGCCTGTCCAAAATGTGCGATTCATTTCACTTGCTCTCGCTACCAGGACGGGAAGCTCCGGAAAGAAGAACCGGTCATCCAGGACCTGGCCGTTTTCGTCAGCGAGGCTTTGAATCTGGAGGAGACCACGTCCCAAGTCGCCGCCCGGGAGGCGGAATCGAGTTAGGAGCACTACTATGTCAGGATCAGAAAAACAGGACGAGCTTCGAATCGGGGTGTTCGTCTGCGACTGCGGGTTGAACATTGCTGGAGTAGTCGATTGCGGGGCAGTGGCCGACTTTGCCGAGATGTTGCCCGATGTCGCCTGCGTGGTCCGCAACAGCTATACCTGTGCGGATCCGGGTCAGAAAGAGATCGAGCAGGCCATCCATCAGCACCGTCTCAACCGCGTTGTCGTGGCCTCCTGCACTCCCAAAATCCATGAGCCGACTTTTCGCCGTTGCGTGGCCCAAGCCGGATTGAACCCCTATCTGTTCGAGATGGCGAATATCCGTGAGCACTGCAGCTGGGTCCACCAGGCAGACAAGGAGGCGGCCACCACCAAGGCCATGGATTTGGTGCGCAGCGCGGTGGACCGGGCCCGGCGGCTCGAGCCTCAGGAAGAGATGTCTTTCCCGGTCGAGCCGGCGGCGCTGGTCATCGGTGGAGGGGTGGCAGGCATTCAGTCGGCGCTCGATCTGGCGCATACGGGCCACCGGGTCTATCTGGTGGAAAAGCAGCCGAGCATCGGGGGGTTGATGGCCGCACTAGACAAGACCTACCCCACGATGGACTGCAGTATATGAATACTCGGCCCCAAGATGATGGATGTCGGTCGACATCCCCAAATCAAGCTGCTGGCCAATAGCGAAGTCGAAGACATCTCCGGCTTCGTCGGCAACTTCCACGTCCGAGTCGTTCGCAAGGCCCGCTATGTGGTCGAAAAAGACTGTACGGCCTGCGGCGAATGCGTCTCGGTCTGCCCGGTGGCGGTGCCCGACGAGTACCAACAGGGCTTCTCCAGCCGCAGGGCCATCTACATGCCCTTTGCCCAGGCTGTTCCCTCTTCCTACATCCTCGATATGGAGAGCTGCCTTGGGAACAACCCCATCGCCTGCGGCAAATGCCTGGAGGCGTGCGACAAGCAATGCATCGACTACGACATGGAGGACGAAGCGGTCGAGTTCGACGTCGGCACAGTCGTGGTTGCTACCGGGATGGACGTCTACGACCCCAGCTCGATCAACGAGTACGGTTACCGCCGCTTTGAGAACGTCGTCACCAGCATGGAATTCGAGCGCCTGATCTGCGCGGGCGGCCCCACCGGCGGCCGCTTCGTCCGTCCAACGGACCGCAAGACGCCCGCCAGTATCGGCTTTGTCCAATGCGTCGGATCGAGGACCACCAATCCGCTTGGAAATCCTTACTGCAGCAACATCTGCTGCATGAATACCGTCAAGGACACGCTGCTTTTGCGCGAACACTACCCGGAGATGGAAATCAAAGTCTTTTATCTCGACATTCGCGCTTTCGGGAAAGGCTTCGAGGACCTCTACCGGCGCAGCCGGGAAAGCGGCGTCCGCTACATCCGGGGTTTGCCGGGCCGGGTCGAGGAAGACCCAAAAACACACAACCTCAAGGTCACGGTAGAGAACACACTGATGGGACGGGTGGAAACTCACGAGCTCGAGCAGTTGGTGCTCTCGGTGGGGGTCGTCCCCCGGCGGGACAGCGAGATCGTTCAAAAGCTCTTGACGCTTTCGCGAACCGGAGACGGTTTCTTTCTCGAGTCGCACCCCAAGCTCAAACCCGTTGACGCACCCACCCAGGGCGTCTTTTTCGCTGGCGGCTGCGAGGGCCCGAAAGACGTCAAGGAGAGCGTGACTCAAGCCGGGGCCGCCGCCGCCCGCGCCGGCATCCTCCTCAACGCCGGACAGGTGGAGATCGAAGCCATCACTTCCACCATCAACAACAAACTTTGCAACTTCTGTGGACGTTGCGCCCGGGTTTGTCCCTACAACGCCATCACCTTCCCCAGCAAAAAGGAGAAGAAGTATCCCGTCGTGATCGAGGCGGCGTGCGCCGGCTGCGGTACCTGCAGCGCCGAGTGCGCTCCCGACGCCATCCGCATGCGCCACTTTACGGACGAGCAGATCATGGCTCAGATCGACGCTTTGCTGGCGCAACACCCCGAGGAGAAGATCATCACTTTCGCCTGCAACTGGTGCTCCTATGCAGGAGGCGACAACGCCGGGACTTCAAGACTTCAGTATCCGTCGTCGGT
>JBFGHF010000329.1:0-5259 GCA_041578355.1 Acidobacteriota bacterium | reverse complement strand
CTTGATCAACCGAGAGCGTGCTATCGATTATCTCAATCTGAACGACCGCCTTTTCGTGATTGACGGTTTCGCGGGCTGGGACCCGAAGTATCGCCTCAAAGTCCGGGTGATTTGCGAACGCGCCTACCATGCGCTGTTCATGCACAACATGCTGATTCGTCCCAGCACGGCCGACCTGGAGAGTTTCGGTCGGCCCGATTTCGTGATTTACAACGGCGGCAGATTTCCCGCCAACAGGCACACCGTCGGCATGACTTCCAAGACCAGCATCGACCTCTGCTTCGAGCGCGGTGAGGCGATTATTCTCGGTACCGAGTACGCGGGTGAAATGAAGAAGGGCGTCTTTACGGTCATGAATTACCTGATGCCGAAACGGGGGGTCCTCTCGATGCACTGTTCGGCCAACGAGGGACCCGAGGGCGACGTCTCCCTCTTTTTCGGTCTGTCGGGGACGGGGAAGACCACGCTTTCAGCCGATCCCGCCCGAGCGTTGATTGGCGATGACGAGCACTGCTGGAGCGACGAAGGGGTGTTCAACATCGAGGGCGGCTGCTACGCCAAGATGATCAACTTGTCGGCGGAGTACGAAGCCGAGATCTTCTCGGCGATCCGTTTCGGCTCGGTTCTGGAGAACGTCGTTTACGAAGAAAACACCCGCCAGGTCGACTTCTCCGACACGTCGATCACAACCAATACACGGGGGGCATACCCCATCGAGTACATCAGCAATTCGAAGATTCCTTGTATGGGAGGCCATCCCAAGAACGTGATTTTCCTGACCTGCGACGCCTTCGGGGTATTGCCCCCGGTAAGTCGGTTGACCCCGGCGCAAGCCATGTACCATTTCATCAGTGGCTACACCGCCAAGGTGGCGGGAACCGAAGTGGGCGTGACCGATCCGGAAGCGACCTTTTCGGCCTGTTTCGGAGCTCCGTTCCTGGTTTGGCACCCGGCCCGCTATGCGGAGATGCTGGCCGAAAGAGTCGAGCAGCACCAGGTCCGGACCTGGTTGGTCAATACGGGATGGTCGGGGGGAGCTTTTGGAACCGGCAAGAGAATGAAGTTACCTTACACCCGCGCCATTATCGATGCTATTCATTCGGGAGCCCTCACAACCGCCGAAACCGTCACCGACCCGGTCTTCGGTTTGAAGGTGCCGACCCGATGTCCGGGTGTCCCGGAGGAGATCCTGCAGCCGCGAAACACTTGGTCGGACAAGCAAGGGTACGATCGCACTGCCAGCCGGCTGAGCAAGCTGTTTCACGACAACTTCGCCAAGTTTTCCGATATGGCAGGCAGCGAGGTCGTGGCCGCGGCGCCACGCATCTGAGTGCTGTCGATTCGAACCCTAGGTCTATGAGGACGAAATGAAGCTCGAAGTCTTTCAAATGGAGCGTTACCAGTCCAACTGGGAAAACCAAGTCGACTGCAATCTCTCGGAAAGCGGCGTCCACCCTTGGAGGTTGAGGGACTTTCTCTCCGAAACGGAATTGGAGGAGTTTCTGGACCTCCGGCTGTGTTACCCCCAAAGCAACGGAACCCTGGAGCTGCGCCGGACGATAGCGGGTCTCTATGAAGGCGCCACACCCGAAAACGTTCTGCTGACCACGGGGACTTCGGAAGCCAACTACGTCTCCACGCTCGCTCTTCTCGAGCCCGGGGACGAGGTCGTCCTGATGCTTCCCAATTACATGCAGATCTGGGGTTTGGCTCGTTCGCAGGGAGCGGAGATCCGTCCCTTCCGTCTGCTCGAAGCCCGTGCCTGGTCCCCCGACTTGGAGGAGTTGCGCGCGGCCGTCTCGGGCAAGACGCGCCTGATCGCCATCTGCAACCCGAACAACCCCACGGGCGCGGTGCTGTCCCAGTCCGAAATGGATGAAATTGTCGACGTCGCTGCCCGAAACGGCGCCTGGCTGTTGGCCGACGAAGTCTACCGCGGGGCGGAATTGGAAGGCCCGGAAACCCCGACCTTCTGGGGTCGTTATCCCAAACTCATCATCACCAGCGGACTCTCCAAGGCCTACTCGCTCCCCGGACTGCGCGTGGGTTGGATCGCAGGGCCCACCGATTGGGTCGAGCATGCCTGGTCTTATCGCGATTACACCACCATAGCGGTCGGCACGGCCAGCGATTGGTTGGCGCGGCTCGCCCTGGGAGGCAAAAGGGACCAAATCCTCGCTCGAACCCGGGAGATTCTCCGAAGCAACCTCGAGATCGTCCGAGCTTGGGTCGCCTCGCACAGCGGATTGTTCAGTCTCGTGGAACCCCGGGCGGGGGCCATTCTTTACCTCCGCTACCATTTCCCAATCGACTCCATGGATTTGGCCGAGCAACTCCGCAAAAAGCATAGCGTCCTGGTGGTTCCCGGAGAGCATTTTCAGATGGGACGCTACATCCGTATCGGCTACGGGTACACCGCGGACGCCTTGCGCGAGGGCCTTTCCCGCATCGATCGTTGTTTGGATGAACTGGGAGTAGCGGTCGGGCCGTAGGGCGCCCGCTGCCGCGATCGGAAGCGTAGGCCATAAGGTGGGCGTGCTGGAATGCGGCCTGTGCTAGAAGAGCAAAAGCTCCCGTTGGGGCGGAGTCGTGATCTCCAAACCGTCTTTGCCGGCCAGGACGTTGATCTCAGAGCGAATCCCGAAATCCTGCAAATAGACGCCCGGCTCGATGGTGCAGGCGGAACCTGTCAGCAGCCGCCGAGTGTCGTAGGTCTCCAGGTTGTCGAAATGGACGCCGTTTCCGTGGACTTCCTGCCCCAGGTTGTGGCCGGTGCGATGGACGAAATACTCGCCCAACCCGGCATCTTGGATCACGGCCCGAACCTGATCGTCCACCTCCCAGCCCTGCACGGCTCGGCCGGCCTCGAGTCGCTCCTTTAGAAAAGCCGCCCCCCGATCGCGGGCTCGGGTCACCACTTCGAAGACCTCGGTGATCCGGGGGGGCACGTCGCGGCCGAAAAAGGCGGTCCAGGTGATGTCGGCGTAAACCGCATCCGGGGCTCTCTTTTCCTTGGCCCAGAGGTCGATCAGCAAGAAATCTCCCGATCGGATGGGCGCGTTGCATTCGGGGCTCGGAGCGTAATGCGGGTCGCCGCTGTTGGCGTTGACGGCGACGATCGCCGGATGATCGGAAAACAGCTCTGCGGCTTCAAAGCGCTCCGCGATGAATGTCTGGATCGTCAGCTCGTCGGTCGATCCCTGGTCGCGGATCAACGAGGCGGCGTGCTGAAAGGCCCGTTGCACGGTTTGGGTGAGCGCTTGGGCCGTCCGTCGATGACCGTCGATCTGAGCGCGGCTCCAAATCGCTTCGAAGTGCTGGATCAAGTCGGCCGAGCTGACAACCTCGACACCATGCGATCTCACCACTTCCATGGTCCCTGCATCGACTCTCGAGACGTAAGGGATGTCGTTTCGCGGAGAGTACTGCATGGCCAAGCGAGCGTGACCCTTGAGCAGCTCCTCGAGGCCTTTGGCCAATTCCTGGCGCCGCAGATAGATGCGCTTTTCACCGGGTAGGTGATCCAGTTTTCCCGATTCGATGCGGTGCACCAGCTTGCTCGGCTGTCCTTCGGCCGGAACCAGATAAAACCAACGACGGGTGACGTGAGGATTGGGTGGAAAACCCAGGATCGAGTAGGCGATCGGATCGGTCTGGCGGAAGTCGTAGAAGAGCCAACCGGGGAGCCGATGCTCGCGCAGCACTTCCTGAACACGGGAAATGAGATCTTTTTCTTCTTTCATGACGGAACCTGTCGATAGCGGGATTGAATGATCTCGCGGATCATGTTGCTCAAAGCGTCGAGCTTGATCCCTTTGTAATCTTCGAATTCGACCACGGGATGGAAAATCAGCTCCATTTCACCGGGTTGAATGATGAACGAGCCGCGCTCCAGCCGACGGTGTGCCCCGATGATGGTGACGGGCACGATCGGTGCGCGCGCATGTTTGGCCAACATGAACGAGCCCCTTTTGAAGGGAGCCATGGCATCGCCCCAGGTTCGGGCTCCCTCGGGGTAGATAACGACCGAAAGGCCGGAACGGATCTTATCTCCGATTTCGCGGAAACGGCGGATCGTTTCCCGGGGATGATAGCGATCGACGGCGATGCTGCCCGAGCGCTGCAAGTGCCATCCCAGGAAAGGAATCTTGAAGAGCGAGGCTTTGGCGGCGAAGCGGAATTGAAGCGGCAACTCGGCCAAGAAGGCCCAGTGATCGAACATGCTGAGGTGATTGGCCATGAAAACGTAACCCCTGTGGCGCTCGATGTGCTCCAATCCGGAGACTTCAACCTTGACTCGCGAGACGAAAATGATGAAGCGACCCCACAATCGGGCCCACCAGTGTTGTGTCCGGCCGGTGGAATCGAAAAGAGAAGAGAAAACGCTGAGCGTCGCCAAGACGGCGGTCATGGAGAGTATCAGCGGTACTCTCCAGATCGAATGCACCTTGGCCGAAAACGACATCCGATCATGCTACTGCGGGAAGGGGCGAGTGTCGAACGCAGGCTGCGTTCCGCGTCCCGGAGAGGACTTGCAACTGACCGAGTGAATCGGGATGACCCAGGCCATCAGCGACGGACTCAACCCAGCAACCTCCGCTTCTCCAAAGCCTTCAATTCGTCACCGATCAGGTTGAAGGCCAGGACGGCGACAATGATAAAGCCGGCTGGCGCCAGCAGCCAGGGATGGCTGGTCAGGGTCCGAACCGAAGTTGCCTCGTTGAGCAGATTGCCCCAACTGGCGTCGGGCTCCTGCACGCCCACTCCGAGAAAGGAAAGGGTGATCTCCCCCAGAATGAAGGCCGGAATCAGAATGGTGCTCTGCACGACCAGATAATTGGTGGTGAAGGGGAGGATGTGACGGCTCAGAATCCGCCAGTGGGAAGCCCCGGCCGCGCGGGCGGCGAGCACGTAGTCCATCGACTTCAGGCTCAAGACCTGTCCCCGGATCACGCGAGCCACCGAAGCCCAGCCGATCAATGTGAAGATCACCACGATGAGCCAGTAAAGGTCGTCCAGGCGCATCTCGCGGGGAAACACCGATCGGATTCCCAGGATCAGGAAGAGTCCGGGCAGAGACAGGAAGAGGTCGGCCAACCGCATCGCCAAAGGGTCGAAGTAGCCGGCGAAGTAGCCGGCCAGCGAACCCACGAGGACACCCAACCCCAGAGTGAAGACGATGCCGACCAGACCGATGGTCAGCGAGAATTGCGCCCCGTAGAGGATTCGCGAAAACAGGTCGCGCCCCAGGCCGTCGCT